>JAYKGU010000227.1:0-11418 GCA_035285585.1 Synechococcales cyanobacterium | reverse complement strand
TCAACCGCGACAGTGGTCGGTTTCGGGGTAAGCGGCGGATCTGGGGAGGACGGGCTGCGGTACGGACTTTGCTATACATGGCAACTCTATCCGCGTTGCGCTTCAATCCCGCCATCCGCGCCTACTATCAGCATCTGCTGGCTCAGGGCAAGTTGAAGAAGGTGGCGATCGTGGCCTGTATGCGCAAGTTTCTGATTTGCCTCAATGCCATGGTGAAGACGGGGGAGCCTTGGGATGATAGCAAGGTCACAGCCCGCTTTCAGCTCACTTAGCAAAGCATTGGGCGATCGCGGATTTCAGACAGTGGATTTCGGATTGAAGCTCAATCTAAAATCGGCAATCCCAAATCCAAAATCTTGAGGGTTTTGCCTTCAACATACGGCAGATGTGACAGTACACCCTTTGTTTGTGACAGTGCAACCTTCGTTTTGACAATTACGAAGGTTGACAAATCAAGGTGTCCAAAAGTTGTGGTTGAGCAAAAGAAATAGTAGCCTTTGCTCAACCAAAGGTATCCTTGTTTCCCCTATTTCCCGTTCGGATTCCCCTTGACAGTCAACACAATCGCTTGCGGGGAATTGGTTTATTGCGACTTTTCATGAAGGGGCTGAATCGTCTGAAGAGAGAGGTTTCAATCCCCTTGCGGGGAATTGGTTTATTGCGACCTCAATCCTTCCAGTAATAGGATTCACTTTATCTTGTTTCAATCCCCTTGCGGGGAATTGGTTTATTGCGACCAACAAATCTAGACGTAGCCGATCAAGAGAAACTGTTTCAATCCCCTTGCGGGGAATTGGTTTATTGCGACGTCATAGTCGCCGCCTACTTCCACTTCTAGTAGGTTTCAATCCCCTTGCGGGGAATTGGTTTATTGCGACGTTGGTTTCAGGGACAAATCCGCAGACGATCGCGTTTCAATCCCCTTGCGGGGAATTGGTTTATTGCGACCCTATCTGGGCCTCTATTAAAATCAGCAATATCAGTTTCAATCCCCTTGCGGGGAATTGGTTTATTGCGACCTGGAGGATTCCAGGTTTTTAAGCGATATTTGAAATCCCAGTTTCAATCCCCTTGCGGGGAATTGGTTTATTGCGACTTACTTTTCATCGATTGTCTCCATCACCTTTAATGTTTCAATCCCCTTGCGGGGAATTGGTTTATTGCGACGGTGGCAGTTTGGTTAGCAGTTATCAACCAACACGTTTCAATCCCCTTGCGGGGAATTGGTTTATTGCGACTTGGCTACTATCTAATCCCCCCGCTCGGCGATCCGTTTCAATCCCCTTGCGGGGAATTGGTTTATTGCGACGAGCAGGAGGCTTTATTCCGTCTCTCTGTTGCTGCCGTTTCAATCCCCTTGCGGGGAATTGGTTTATTGCGACTGCGGCACCTTGAAACGGAGTGCCTATCAAATTTTCGAGGTTCGTTTGCGCTAACCTCTCGAATAATAGCATTCTCAGCCTCAGCCCGGCCCGAATATCACAAATCTGTAACACTGGAAACCCTTGCCCCACAAGTATTTCATCCATTGCGCTAACCCCACCTGCCAGTCCATTGGCTACAACGCTGACTCTGCATAGCTTTGAAACCAATTAGACCGCCCCTCCTGCAAAACAGCTACCCATTAGCGCAGATGAGGCGATCGCTCCATAACCCAAAGCTGAGCATCCGCCTAAGCTGGAAAGCTCAGATTGGACAGGCATCCAGGAGTCAGGAACAAAATCCCTCCTGAATTCCGACTCCTGACTCCTGACTCCTGACTCCTGAATTCCAGCTCCTGAATTCCACCCTTGGCAAGCCTCCCCCTCTCATCTACAAAACCAAAGTCGAGTTAAGCTAAATGATGTAAAGATTTGTAAAGCGAGAGGCTGAAATGGCTTACAGAACAATGGATTGGGCAAATGGAGAGGGCCGCCGCAGGTTCCTATTACGGCTCTGGCGGGTTTGCTTGATTGGGCTGGTGGTGCTTGGGTTTCTCTGGACGACCCCTACGGCTTTGGCGATGGGTGGTCAGCAGCCCCCCCTGGATGAACCGGCTCCGGCGTTTGTTCTGCCGACCAATACGGGGGATGGAAGGGTGGCCCTGGCGGACTATCGCGGCCAATGGGTCGTGGTTTACTTTTATCCCAAGGACTTTACCCCCGGTTGCACCCTGGAAGCCCAGCGGTTTCAGCGGGATTTGCCCCAATATCGCGCCCGCAACGCGCAAATCCTGGGCATCAGTGCCGACGATATCAACTCCCACGCTGAGTTTTGCGACGCGGAGGGGCTGCGGTTTCCCCTGCTGGCGGACGTGGATGGGGCTGTGAGTAAAGCTTACGGGTCGTGGCTGGGCATTGCCTCCATGCGGCACACCTACATTGTGGATCCGGACGGTGTGCTGCGGGCCAGATTTTTAGGCGTCAATCCGGCGATTCACAGCAAAGAAGTGCTGGCCCGCCTGGATGACCTGCAAAAGTCCACAGCTTCCTAAAACTTGCCCAAGCCCCGCCTATGGCTGATCCTCATCCTCCCAGTGGGTCAAAAACGCCGCCCGATTGGTGGTCTTGGAAGAGGCGATCGCCCCCCAATCCCAGCCATCCTGCTCCACCAAAGACAGCAGTAGTTGACGACGCATAGCCACCTGCTCCACTCTGGCGTGAAATTCCCCATCAGTAACGGTGGGAATTCCGGCTAGCCGCAGGAGGTGCAGCGGCGGGGGCGGGGGCGGGGATGGGGCAGCGGCAATGTAGGCCGATCGGAGAGTTTTCAGGTAGGCGGTGCTGGCGCGATGGGCGGGGCTGACCGTCCCCGTATCAGGCTGTACGTCCTGAACAACGCCATAGTTTATCAGGGTTAGCGCTTCGTCGAGGGCGGCAATGCTGAGGGCGATCGCCCGCGATCGCTCGGCGCTGTGGAAATAGTGAAGCACGGGATAGGCCAGATGCCGTTCACCCTGGAGGGCAAGCTGGGGGGTGATGGCAATTAAGTGCTGGTAGAGCTGGCCAAAGTTCTGGCCGTTCCAGGCGTGGGTGAGGATTTCGTCGGGGGTGCCCCCCAGGGACGAGATATAAATCGCTAACTGGCGCTGCTGGGCAACCGCCGAAACCACGGGCAGCAGGTAGGCGATCGCCAGGGTCACCAGCAAAAAGCCGTTGGCAGAGGCAATGGCAGTGGCAATTTCCCAAACGTGTGCCGTAGGCTGAAAGTCGCCCAGCCCCAGGGTCGAAATGGTATAGCCTGTGAAGTAAATCAAATCCCAAAGGCTGGCAGGCGCTTTGCTCTGGGAATTGGCGATCGCCCCATCAAACGCTCCAAAAAAGCAGACCCATCCCGCCCAGGTCAATAGCAACCAGGTGAGGGCCACTACTACAAGAACGAGCCAGCCCATCGTGGCCAAAAGGGCATGGTTAGAACGCCACCGATGACTCCATAGCGCTGCTTGCCATAGCCCTTCTGCCAGCCGACTGGTAAGTGGGCCACCTCCCTCAACACTCAAAGTTGTCACAATAACGTCAGAAACAGTAAAAATAACCAGCGAAAGACCGAAGATTGCCAGAATGATCATTTCTGTAGTGCGATATGGACGACTAGCAAGGGCGCTGGCCTGGGTAAGCCAGTGGGCCGGTTCATTAAACTAGTCGGAGGATTGGGAACTGTCTCCCGCCAGTAGCAGCCATGCGGTGCCCAGCCCCCAAGCGGCGATCGCCACGAGCAACACCGTCAGCAGCGGAGCCAGCCCTGCAAAGGGCGCGAAAATAAGGGAAATGGCCAGTCCAATCAGTAAAAGCTTGGTGAGTGTTTGATCCATTTGCTCGAATTCCTCAAGAGTAAAAATTGAACAGCGAAATCTGCGGAATCTGCGGACAAAACCTTCCCCATCTCCCGGCCCCTTCTCCCAATTTCAAGGAGAAGGGTAACCAAAATCCATTACTAGGCTTAAAGCCCCTCTTCCCCATGCTGGGAGAGGGGTTTGGGTTAGGGGAAAATGGCCAGGAGGAAAGCAATGACTTGCCAGGAGCGAAGGCGCTTTAGCCTCTGAAACCGCCCGTGGGACTTCAGGTCGGCTTTCCTTATCTGTGGCCAGCCAGCCGCTTAAGTGGTGTAGGTCGTTCTGGGTTTGCGTGCCCCAACACTGGCCCCAATCAGGGACGCAACCAGACCCAGTAAGGATCCCAGCAGGAACGACCAGGCTGCACGGGCAGCAGCGGCGGCATAACGCTCTGCGGTGGCTGGGTCGATTTCAACATTGGGCGGCTGGTTGGGAACCACGCCAGGAATTTGACCAACCACTCGGCTGGCGCTGGCGGCCACAATCCCAAAGGTTCCTGATACGCCACTGGCCAACAGCCAGGCACTTACTGCCAGCGTTGTTGCCCAAAGAATTGCGCCATTCAGCAAGGCTGTTTTCCGATTCATGGGGCCGCATGCTCTGGCCATGAGCCAACTGCCAATGAACAGGGCAATCAGCAGGCTCAGAATAGACCAGATGCCTACGCCCAGGCTAATATCACCGGCATCGGCTCCACCGGCACCAATGGACAGGCCGATGGCTGCTCCAAATGAGCTAAGGATGAGCTGGGAACTGATAGCGACGACAATACCGCCGATGATGGGACCCCAGCGAACCCGATCGTGGTAGTCCACAGCGACGTTGTTGATGTCGCGAGTATAAGCCTCTGAACGAGGTGGCTCGGTGTAAGTCATGGAAGAAAAACCTCTTTGAAAGAATGTCAGATTGAACGATGTCAAAAACAGTCGCGACAGCCACAAAAGACAGATGGAGAGCCTGCTGAGAAATCGCTAGAGCATTTGAAATTTTGAACTCTTCAGGTTTTCAGGCAGGCTTTAAACGGAGACAGAGATAACCGAAGGGGCTATTGCTATTAGTAGCCATCTGCTTAATAGCTCATAGGGAAATATATAGTCGGTCTAAACAGGCTTGATTATCTATCTGGAGAAGTAACTGCGGATGGGCGATCGCCAATTCCCTTATTTACGCCTTTTCCTGGGCGTTTTCTGTGCTCTTTTGACGGTGAATATTAAGTTCGATTAATTATATTCATTGGTAGTAAAACCGCTGAAGTGCTGGCCTCTATAAATGTTTCTTTCGTGTCCCCAAAATCCTCCTTGGGAAGGGAGACTTAACCCAATAATTCCAAATAATACTGAAGCGCCAAAAGCAGAACAAGAGAGGAATATGGAGATTTGTAAGACTGTTAGACGACCAGATTAATGCGGTCATATTTCTAACGTAAGGTTAGCTACCATTCACCCAGGAAGTCAATCATTGGATAGACGCTAGATATGACAAGAAATACGTAAACTTAAAGGCAAATACACCCGTCCGGTGACATCCACAATTTGTGTCTGGAGTAATCTGAAACTATGGCTCTCCATAAGCTTGAAAAACTTTATCCCAACTACCGCGATCAGTTCTTTGATGGAACAGATGTCCGAGGTCTGCACGTCTATGAGAGCGGTACGGCGAAACAAATGGGAACGGCTCAAACGGTTTTAGTAGACGATGCTGGTCATTTTCGCTATCTCGTCGTTGATGCCAGTGCCCAATTTCCAGGCACAAAGGTGCTGCTGCCGATCGGCTACTGCCAGTTTGATCTAGATGCAAACCGGGTTAACGTCGCTGAGGCGGCTCTCCGAAACCGACAGGTTCGAGATCTACCCATCGCTGACGATCGCTCCACTGTTGATGACCAGGAAGAAGATCAAATTCATCGCTTTTACCAGCCCATGCCGTCCGTCGAAACCTCGGTAGCGGTCGAAAATTCCCTTCCTGTAGAAGCGGCTGGCATCGTAGAACGTCATCAGGTGACCCGCCAAACCCCTCCCGTAGAGCGGAAAGAAGTCATTCGTCCCGTGGCTCCCCCGCCCACGCCGGTACCAGCAGCCAGTGCCCCACCAGTACCGCGCGATCGCCAGGTATCGTATTACGACGAATCCCCCGATCTCTATCGCATCAATGAGAGCAGCCACGACCGCCTGAAGCTCTATGAAGAGCGACTGGTGGCCGACAAGCGCCGCCAGAAGGCTGGAGAAGTCTCAGTCAGCAAGCGGGTGGAAACTGAAACTGCCCAGGCTGCTGTGCCCATTGAAAAGGAGAAGGTGGTGATTGAGGTTGAAACCAGGCACCCCAATCCTGTGGTCAATGTGCCAGAGGGCGAACTATTCGAAGAGGGCAATGTGGCCCACATGGACGTTTATGGTGAAACCGCTGATATCCATAAAGAGGCCCAGGTTCGTGAGGAAGTGACCATCCGCAAAGAGACAGAGCAGGATGTGGTGCGTGCTAAAGAAACCCTGCGCCGTGAAGAGCTGGATGTGAATACTCAGGGACATCCTTCAGCAGATGTCCAGGATCGGCGGCGACAGCGCTAGAACTGTCAGCGTGAGGGCGGCAATTGTTGGGATTGGAACTGAACAGAAACTGAATACTTAGGATTAAGGAGACTTGCTTCATGGCTGACTCAATGCGTTACGCGATCGCAACCATCGCCTCCCTGACAACAGGTGCCCTCATCGGCGTGGGAGGGCTGCTTCCGGTAATGGGGCAGTCCGCCTATCCCGACGTAGAGCCGGACTACTGGGCCTATCCCTATATCCAGCGACTGACGGAACGAGATATTCTCACGGGTTACCTGGATGGCACCTACCGCCCTGAGCAGCCCATGGATCGGGATGAGTTTGCCGCCGTAATCCGCCGTGCCTTTGAGCAGGGCGAGGAGCGCGAAATCGAAAGCGGGTCGGCCTTTACCGATGTACCAGAGGGGTATTGGGCTGAGCAGGCGATCGCCGAAGCCTACGAAACCGGGTTCATGCAAGACGTGCCTGCCAGCAACAATGAAGCCAATGCCTTTAATCCGGACGACCCTGTCACGCGCCTGGGAGCCGTTCTGGCCCTGGTGCGGGGTCTGGAGCTGAGCGGCGATACTGCTACCCAAGCCGCAGCCGTACAAACCCTCCCGGAGCCTACCCCCGAGCCGCAGGCTGCCACCCCCGTTGGCAAGGCTCCCAACCAACTGGTCTTTCCCCTGGCGGCAACCGTGCTGATGCAGCCGCTGTTTGCGATCGCCCAGGCTGTGGAACCTCAGGTAACAGCGGCAATTTCTGAACCGGCTGAGCCGGAGCCAGCACCGGAGACGGCTGCCGCCCCAGCCGCACCCCCGACCGACATCATTGGCTATTACCAGGACGCCGACCAGATCCCTGAGACGGTTACCGATCAGGTGGCGGCTGCCACAGAGGCGGGTATTGTGGTGAACTACCCCGATCCAACGGTGTTTGGCCCGAATGAGTTGCTGCTGCGGAGTACGGCAGCAGCCCTCATCTATCAAACGCTGGTGGCCCAGGGTGAAGCAGAGCCGATCTCTGATAGTGCCCCGTACGTTGCTGCGCCTGAGGCCGGAGAATAAGCGATCGCCCTTTACGACTCGGAGACCTTCTGCGGCTGCATTAGGGGAATGGTGATGCGAAATTCTGTTCCCTTACCCAGCTCAGAGAAGCACTCTAATTGGCCCTGATGGCGATCGGTAATAATGCGATGGCTAATCGATAGTCCCAGGCCCGTTCCCTTGCCCACAGGCTTGGTGGTAAAAAAGGGATCAAAAAGGCGACTTTGGGCGGCCTCGGGAATGCCGGGGCCGTTATCTATAATGGAAATTTTGACAAGCCCTGCATCAGCCAGTTCAGTGCAAATGCGGATAGTGCTTGGCTCCGGCGGTGCAGAGGGCGAACTTTGGGCTGATGCGCGCATCCGATCCTGATGTTCCTCCAGGGCATCCACTGCATTGCTCAAAATGTTCATAAACACCTGGTTGAGCTGTCCGGCGTAGCACTCGACTTTGGGCAGGTTGCCGTATTCTCGAATGACGCGAATAGAGTCTACGCTACTTCTGGACTTCATCCGGTGCTGGAGGATCAAAAGGGTGCTGTCGATGCCTTCATGGAGATCGACTGATTTCATTTCAGCTTCGTCAATTCGTGCAAAATTTCGTAGGGACAGCACGATCTCTCGAATGCGCTCCGCCCCAATGCGCATGGAATTAATGGTGCGGGGCAGGTCTTCCATCAAGAAGTCCAGCTCAATGTCTTCTGTGTGCTGCAAAATTTCGGGAAGCGAGTCGGGGTAGTGGGCCTGATAGAGCTTCATCAGGTGCAGCAACTCCTGGGTGTAGCCATCCACGTAGACCAGGTTGCCGTAGATAAAGTTCACAGGGTTGTTAATCTCGTGAGCAACACCCGCCACCAGTTGCCCCAGACCTGACATCTTTTCGGTTTGAATGAGCTGGGTCTGGGTTTCTTTGAGCGCTTCAAACTGCTCCTGGGTTTGCTGCAGCAGTTCTGCCTGCTGGAGGGCGACGCTCAGGTGGGCGGCGACGTGGCGCGTCAGCTCAATCTCGGAGTCTTGCCAGTGGCGCACTGCACTGCACTGATGGACACAAAGCAGCCCCCACAGTTCGCTGCTGCGGCGAATGGGGACGACCAGATTTGCCCGGATCTGAAACTGCGCCAGAATCGAAATGTGGCAGTCCTGAAGTCCGGCGCTGTAGATGTCGGCGATCGCCTGTACCTGACCTTTGTGGTAATGGACCGCATACTGTTTACCAAAGCAGTGATCGGCTACCCTGGCAGCCAGTACAGAATCATACCCCGGCACCACATTTTCGGCGACAAACTCACCCGCATCCCAGCCCGATTCAGGGTAGAAGCGAAACACCCCCACCCGATCGGCTTTGAGCAGTTGACGGAGATCGCCGGCGGTGGTCTTAAGAATTTCGTCGAGGTGCAGCGTTTCCCGAATTCGGCTAATGACGCGAAAGAGCGATCGCTGCTGTTCTGCCTGAATTTGTACCCGCTCTAGCAGTTCCGCCTGATTGAGCGCCACGTCTAGCTGGCTGGCAATTTGGGTGGCAAAGCTGACTTCCCAGTCTTGCCACTGACGCGGCCCAGAACATTGATGAATACATAACAGGCCCCACAATCGGCCCGATCGCACCAGGGGAATGACCAGGTTGGCGCGAATCTGAAACTGGGCCAGCACCTCAATGTGGCAGTCCTGCAACCCCGCCTGGTAGATATCCCCAACCACCTGAGCAGCCCCTGCCTCATAGTGGATCGCGTACTGATCGCCAAAGCAGTGGTCTTCGACCCGGATCGCCATGACTGAGTCGAAACCCGCCGCCACGTCTTCTGAGATAAATTCCCCCAGGTTATAGCCCGAATTGGGGTAGAAGCGGAAAATTCCCACCCGGTCGGCCTGCAAAAGCTGGCGCACTTCCGTAGCGGTTGCCTTAAAGATGGTTGCCAGATCCAGCGATTCTCGAATTTTGTTAACAACACGGAACAGGGTACGCTGCTGTTCAAGCTGTCTGCCTTCTACGAGTTCTCCCAGGAGCAGCTTTAGTTGCTCGAAAGCAACGTCATCTCGGCAGCAGTCACGGAGTTGGTTCAGGCGATCGCAGTCCATGATCCTATCGGATTTGTTGAGAGATAATTTTCTTAAGAATGTGCCGCCAGCGAGGGCATACCCCCAAGAAAGTAACGTTATTTAACTACTTAGAGAGTGTTTGTAAACTGATGTTTCGATCCCCGTAAATTTCCCTTAAAAAGGGGGACTTCAGACCTCTGGCTGTGTTCCCTCCTTTGAAGGGGGGCTAGGGGGAATCGAACAAGGGCAACGGTTTCAAAACGGTTACAAGTTATTTACAAACACTCTCTCATGCACCCTTAAAATTGCAGGCTTTCGCAATTGCAGACGGGCAATAGTTGAGTTTCGATGAGATTAGTTACAGGAGGGAGCCGGTAAAAATGGAAAGACTCTGTAAGTAGAACTGCATTGAAAAACGAAGGTTAGAAATCCGGGGGAGCGCCCCACCGGTTTTCTAACATGAATTTAATTGTGCTGACCTACTTATAAACTCAGAAAAGTAACCAGGAAGATTAACAAAGCAATTTGACAATATAGCCCTACGGACTAAGGCTCGAGTGTGGAACCCCTGCGACGCGGGGGTTCCACACCTCTTGAATGTCCTAACGCGAAAGCGTAACGCCATACTAGGGATATTTTCAGGGGAAGCTGCCAATTTCCGTAAAACTGACCTAGATAAGACTGCCCTAAATTAGCTGACTTGTATCTGCCAGTTAAGCGATCGCCGCCCTGCAAAACATGCTAACGCTTATGCTAACGCTAAGGACTAAAGTTTACCGGGTTGATTAATTAATCCCCAGCCGCCGTTTCCACTGGGCGATCGCCTCCTGGGCTGCCGCATGTTGGGGGGCGTTGGTGGGCACCAGGTTGGCAGCATCAATGGCGATGTAGTATCCGCCTTCAGCAGCACGGGCATAGGCCAGGTCGAGAATGGCACGGCTCCAGCGGGCGGCCAGGGCCTGTGCCTCTCCATGGGCGGGGTCGTCAGCGGGAATGGACTGCACCAGGGCGATCGCCTGGTTGTACGACGACGCCTGGTTGGGACGAATCATCTCCCGTGCCCGATCGATAATTTGCTGACCCGTCGGCTGCTGCTCTATCAGAGGCTGCCATTGGGCAATGCGCTGCCGGGCTTCCTGGTATAGGCCGTTGAGACTGGGCGGCAATAGCTGGGCAGCGGCAACAGCATCCTTGTAGTTACCCGATCGGGCACGGGCTTCCGCCAGATCGAGAATGACCCGGCCCCAGCGCTGCACATAGGCCTGGGATTCGTTGTAGAAGGGCTGACCGGGCTGGATGCGACTGGCAATGGAGATGGCCCGTGCAAAGTCTGAGGCCTGGTTAACGGGCGTTTCCTGGCGCACCTGATCGAGGGAGGCGATCGCCTGATCCAGAATTGCCTGTCCGGTTGCATCTGGAGGGTTCGCTGGTGGGTTGGGCACAGAGCCTGGGTCAGAGGGGCCATCGGTCGCGGCGGCAGCCGGAGGCTCTGGCGTCGCTTCAGTCGGCAAATTGCCCTGCTCTGCCGCCGCCCGCAGGGCCACGTATTCTTCTGTTTGGCCTTCCGGGGGAACCAGATCCAGCCACCGCAGGGCTTCTTCCCGATCTCCGGCCTCCAGGGCCAGACGGGCAGACTCCAGGGCAGTTTTAGGGTCATCCCCTGGCAGCACCACCACCTCCGATCCGACAACATCCTCCCCATTGGGCGGCGGCTCCACGGGCGCGACCTGATTGGGCGGCGCTTCTGCCGCAGGCGGCGGTTCCGGGGAGGGTTGCTCAGACTCACTCGGCTCTGGCACCACTGGAATGGGGGGCGTATCCGGATCTCCCCACAGGGCGTCTCGGTTACGGAGCAGCACACCCAACATCAGCAGGGCCACAACGACGCTGCCCCAGATGAGCAACCGCCGCCAGAAAAATTCGTCGACCTCTGACGGAGGCGCTTCATCAACCACCACCGCTGGGGCAGGAGTGGGGGCGGGCTTTTGGGGGAC
>JAYKGU010000226.1:0-8800 GCA_035285585.1 Synechococcales cyanobacterium | reverse complement strand
GCAGGGGTGATGGGCGATCGCGCCAGTTGCTTAATTCCGAATCTAACCCGCGAGCGGTGTGAGCAAACTTTTCGCGCCAAAGCCCAGGGAATTCAAGTATTGGCGTCCATCCTGGCAGAACAAAGTCCCGATTTCTTCCTGCTTCAGTCTTCCCTATCATCAGTGGTGGGTGGGATGGGCTTTGGGGCCTATGCCGCCGCCAACAGCTACCTGGATAGCTTTGCTGCCGAACGTCGTGGTCAGCCATCTCGCTGGATCAGCATCAACTGGGATGCCTGCCGCCTGGATGACGCTCCCCAAAATACTGGCTCAACCCTGCTCGATCTGGCCATGACACCAGAGGAGGTCTGGCAGGCAACCAAACGGGTGCTAAGCCAGCCCCATCTGAGCCAGGTTGCTGTATCTCCCCGTAATCTGGGCGATCGCATTGACCAGTGGATTCACCATCCCGAGACCCTGGCGATTCACATCCCGGCGGATACCCCAGACCATCCCAGCAGGCTTCAGCTTTCGAGTGACTATGTTGCCCCCAGAAACGCCATCGAAACGGCGGTGGCTGAAGCGATGCAGGAGCTATTGGGTGTGGAGAAAGTCGGTATTCACGACAACTTCTTTGAATTAGGAGGTCACTCATTGCTGGCGATTCAAGCCGTCACAAGATTGCGGCAAGAATTTCAGGTCGAACTTCCCCTACGTGCTTTTTTATTTGAAGACCCCACGGTTGCTGGCATAGCCAAAATCATTGCGGAAAATCAAACTGATTACGCTGATCCAGCCGCCATTGAAAATTTACTTGATCAAATTGAATTAATGACTCCCGAAGACTTGGAATATCATGCTAAAAATACCTCCAAATAACTCCCTCCAATGCACTTTTGCTCCAATAAAATTAGGAAAATAGCATGGAATTTAGCTTATTTTATTTCGATGGCGACGGCTCCGTTGCTCGCCCCAACCAATACCGACTTTTACTTGAGAGCGCTAAATTTGCCGACCAGAATGGCTTCATTGCGGTCTGGACACCGGAGCGCCACTTCCATGCCTTTGGCGGACTCTACCCCAACCCCTGTGTCACCAGCGCTGCCCTGGCAATGGTGACAGAACAGGTGCAACTGCGGGCTGGCAGCGTGGTCGTGCCCCTCCATCATCCTGTGCGGATTGCGGAAGACTGGGCGGTTGTGGATCATCTCTCCCAGGGGCGGGCGGCGATCGCCTTTGCTTCTGGTTGGACGATGGATGAATTTATTCTCTCCCGCGCCCCCCATACGAGCCGTAAGGCCCAGATGTGGCAGGGGATTCAGCAAGTACAGCAGCTCTGGCGGGGGGAGGCGGTCGACTTTCAAGACGCCACAGGTAAGACCGTGGCGGCGCGATCGCTGCCCCGTCCCATCCAGCCCGAGTTGCCTGTCTGGATTACCTGCCAGTCTACCGAAACCTTCATCGAAGCCGGTCGCCTGGGGGCAAACGTCCTCACCTCGCTTCTGGATGGATCATTAGAACAATTGGCTCCTAAAATTCAGTCCTATCAACAATCCTTAAGGAAGCATGGACACAATCCGGAGGCAAAGATAGTATCCTTGATGCTTCACACATTTTTGGGCAGCGATATTGCCCAGGTCAAAGCAGATGTTCATGAACCCTTTTGTGACTATTTAAAGACCCACTATGGCCTGCTGGAAAATTTAGCTAAAGGGATGGGGTTGTCCGTCAGCCTTAAGGATTTCTCTGACGACGATTTAGATAGTCTGCTATTATTCGGAGTGGAAGGCTTCATGGGCGATCGCTCCCTGATTGGCACCCCCGAAAGCTGTCTACCATTCATTGATAAACTCGCCCAAATTGGGATCAACGAAATTGCCTGTTTGATTGACTTTGTTCAAGATATTGATCGCGTCATGGGAGCTTTGCCCTACCTCAATCAGCTCAAAAAGCATTGTTCCGCCCATCCATCCAAAGCAGCTGTGGTCGGTAGCATTCATTAACATCAGTAAAACACGACATTTTCACCTCCCAGGGCTGGTTGCTAGCTGCCAGTCCGCCAACTTTTTGCCCCGTTCCTCTATCGCGCCCCTCCTGGATTCATTGGATCATGTCAGACCCTTGCCTCACCCCGGAAGCCCTACAGCAGCGCATTGCCGCCCTCTCCCCAGAGCGGCGATCGCTGTTTGAACAGCGGCTGAAACAGCAGGGACTATCGCCAGCGCTGGCAGGATTACCTTTGATCCCCCAATCCCGCCCGCCTGTGGTGCCGCTTTCACCGGCCCAAAAAAACCTTTGGGTTCTGCACCAGCTTGATCCAGATAGTTCGGCCTACCATATTGCCCTCTCCTGGCGGTTGACGGGGTCGCTCAATATCCCGGCACTGGAAGATAGTTTGAAGGCGATCGCCCAGCGCCATGAAAGCCTGAGAACCCGGTTTATCGAGCAGGCAGGCCAGCCCTACCAAATAATTCTGCCGGATTTCTCCCTGCCGCTGCCGGTAACGGATTTGCGGCATCTGCCCGCAGATGGAGTGGCTGCCGAGGTGCAGCGGCTCACCGCCCAATGGGTTCAGCAGCCGTTCGATCTCAGCCGCGACCCGCTCCTCCGAGGCCACTTGCTGCGGCTGGACGATACCACCGCCATTCTGCTGCTGATTCTGCATCACATCGTGGCGGATGGTTGGTCGCGGGGCGTCCTGATGCGGGAATTCGCGATTCTCTACCGTGGCTTTGTGGAAGGTCAGGTCACTGCCCTGCCGCCCCTGCCAGTTCAATACGCCGACTATACCCTGTGGCAGCAGCAGTGGCTCCAGAGCGATGCCTGCCGCGTCCAACTGGACTATTGGCAACGGCAGCTTGCCGCCCTACCCGTTTTGAACCTGCCTACGGATCGCCCCCGTCCGGCAGTGCCCAACTTTACCAGCCGCACCTGTACCGCATTCCTTTCGCCGGATTGGGTTGCCGCCCTGAAATCCCTGGGCCACCAGGAAGGCACCACCTTGTTTATGACGCTGCTGGCCGTTTTCAAGCTATTGCTGCACCGTTACAGCGCCCAGGACGATATCGGCGTTGGCGTTCCCGTGGCTAATCGTAATCACCCAGCGGTGGAGCCGCTGATCGGCTTTTTTGTGAATACCCTGGTGCTTCGCACCCGTCTAACGGGGGGAATGACCTTCCGGCAACTGCTCCAGCAGGTCAAGCAAGTTTCAGCGGATGCCTTTCATCATGCAGAAGTGCCCTTTGCCAGGGTCGTCGAAACCCTGCAACCCGATCGCGACCTCAGCCAGAACCCCCTCTTTCAGGTCATGTTTCAGCTCCAGAGCGGCTATCAACGCCAGAATGCGGCCCATCCCGACCTGGCATTACCTGGACTGAACCTCCAGCAGACCTGGGTTGATCCGGGGCAGACCAAGTTCGACCTGACCTGGCACGGTATTGAGCAGGACGACGGGCTGCTGCTGGCGGTGGAGTATCGCATTGACTTATTTGATGAAAGCCGTATCCAGCGCATGTTGGGACATTTTCAAACCCTGCTGAAAGGCATTCTTGCCAGCCCCGACTCCCGCCTGGCCCACCTCCCAATCCTGAATCCGGCAGAACGGCAGCAGCTTTTAGGGGAATGGAACCAAACCCGCTCTCCGCTCCCGACCCGGTGCTTTCACCAATGTTTTGAAGATCAGGTGGAAAAAACGCCCAACGCGATCGCCATCATTGATCAAACCTCACAGAATCCAGCCCAGATAACCTATCGCCAACTCAACCACCGCGCCAATCAGCTTGCCCATACCCTGCAAGGTAAGGGCATCGGCCCCGAAACATTGGTGGGACTGTACCTGCCTCGCTCCATTGAGCTGATAGTGGCCCTACTGGGAGTGTTGAAGGCGGGGGGAGCTTACGTACCGATTGATCCCAGCCTGCCTGCGGAACGGGTGCGCTTCATGCTGGACGACTCCCAGGTGGTGCTGGTAGTCACGGCGGGGGCGGAAATGGTGGAGAGGGTAGGCAGTACCTACCCAACTTTGGATCTGGTACTTGAGGACGAGGCGATCGCCCAGGCTCCCGATCACAATCCTGCTCCTATCCTTGATCCTGAGAATCTGGCTTATGTGATCTACACCTCCGGCTCCACCGGCAAACCCAAAGGCACACTGCTGACCCACCAGGGGTTGATCAACTATTTGAATTGGTGTACCGAAGCCTATGGCGTGGCACTTGGTGGCGCTCCAGTCCAGTCCTCCGTCGGCTTCGACGCCACCATCACGAGCCTGTTTGCCCCCCTACTGGTTGGCCAACCCATCACCCTGCTACCCGAAACCCAGGAAATTGAAGCCCTGAGTCAGGCAATACAAGGGGGCGATCGCTTCAGCCTGGTCAAACTCACTCCCTCCCACCTGAAAGCACTGGAGCCGCTAGTCCTCCCCCCGTCCACTCATCCACTCATCCACTCATCCTCCCAAGCCTTCATCCTCGGCGGCGAAGCCCTCCAGGGCCGCGACATTACCCCCTGGCAAAGGCATTTCCCAAGTATCCGCCTCATCAACGAATATGGCCCCACCGAAGCTGTTGTGGGCTGCTGCGTCTACGATGTACCCGCCGACTTTGCAGGCGATACCGTCCCCATCGGTCGCCCCATTGCCAATGTCCAGCTCTACGTTCTCGACCCCGACCTGGAACCCGTTCCCATAGGTATCCCCGGCGAACTTTATATCGGTGGGGCAGGCGTCGCCAGAGGATACTTGAACCGACCCGATTTGACGGCAGAACGATTTGTGCCAAACCCGTTTTTGGGAAAGGCAGAAGGCAGAAGGCAGAAGGCAGAAGAGGTGCCTTTCATCCTTCATCCTTCATCCTTCTGCCTTTACAAGACTGGCGATCGCGTCCGCTACCGTCCCGACGGCATTCTGGAATATCTGGGCCGCATGGACGACCAGATCAAGCTGCGCGGCTACCGTGTTGAACCCGGCGAAATCGAGGCTGCCCTGTGCCAGCATCCGCAGGTCAAGCAGGTCGTTGTCGTACTGCGGGATGACTTGGGGGAAGCGGCGAAGCTAGTGGCGTATGTGGTGAAGGCAGAAGGCAGAAGGCAGAAGGCAGAAGATGAGAGTTTTAAGTTCTCAGTTTTGAGTTCTCAATTCGATTCAACTCAAAACTCAAAACTCAAGAATTATCTTGCCAAAAAACTCCCTACCTACATGCTCCCCGACTACTTCGTCACCCTGGAGGCGCTGCCGCTGACGGTGAATGGTAAGGTGGATCGTAAGGCGTTGCCGCTGCCGGAAATAGAGATTGCTGTGAGCGAAGAAGATCGTCCTCTGACGCAGACGGAGCAGAGTCTGATGGGGGTCTTGGCTGAGGTGCTCCGGCTGGATGCGGTGGGCATTCACGACAATTTCTTTGAGCTGGGGGGCGATTCCATTTTGGCGATGCAAGTGGTTGCCAAGGCGCACCAGGTAGGACTGCATTTGACACCGCGTCAACTATTTCAGCACCAGACGGTGGCAGAGTTGGCGGCGGTGGCTGAGGTGCGGTTAAAGTCTACCCTTTCCCAAGCGGCAGTGACAGGGATGGTGCCGCTAACGCCCATTCAACAAGACTTTTTTGCTCAGGAACTACCCGAGCCGCACCATTTCAACCAGGCGGTGATGGTCACTGTTTCCCAGGATGTGCAGCCGTCAATCCTGGCCCAGGCGTTACAGGCATTGGTGACCCATCATGACGGGTTGCGATCGCGCTTCTTTTCCCAGGAGGGCGTCTGGCAGCAGGTCGTTCAGGCACCCGCTGACGGGACCGTACCCCTGGATACCTTCACTCTGTCGAATCTGCCCCAGGGTTCTCAAACAACGGCGTTGAAGTCGGCAATTGATGAGCTGCAAATGAGTCTAAGTTTGACGGAGGGGCCGCTGTTCCGTGCCGCTTTGTTCCATCTGGGAGAACAGGGCGTTCGCCTGTTGCTCATTGCCCATCATTTGATTGTTGATGGGGTATCCTGGCGAATTTTGCTGGAAGATCTAACAACGGCTTATCAGCAGTTGCGGGCGGGAGGAAGCGCCGTGCTACCGCCTAAAACCAGTTCGTTTCAGTCCTGGGCCAATCGGTTAATCCATCTGGGGCGATCGCGCTACTTTGAAGCAGAGCGTTCCTACTGGCGGGACGTGTGTGCTCCCCCAACAGCGACATTGCCGGTTGATTTTGGGAGAGATACCGCCAGCAACACGGTGGCATCCGCCGAAGAAATATCCGTTTTGCTGGAGGCAGACCAAACCCAGGCATTGTTGACCGTCGCCCCGCAGACCTATCATGCCCAGGTCAGCGATTTGCTGCTGGCGGCCCTGGGCCAGACCCTGAAATCCTGGACGCAGACCTCCACGGTACTCGTCGATCTGGAAGGGCATGGTCGAGACCTGGCTTTGCAAAATTTGCAAGACTCAACCAGTCCAGACCTGTCCCGCACGGTGGGCTGGTTTACGGCGGTCTATCCGCTGCGATTGGAAATTCCCTCGGGGGCGATCGCCGACCTGCTTAAATCGGTCAAGGAACAGGTACGCAGCGTTCCCCATCACGGCATTGGCTATGGCATTTTGCGCCATCTATCTCCCGATCCCGACCCAAACTTGGACTCTGTCGCAGATGTGAGCTTCAACTACCTGGGGCAGATTCGCGTTGACCCAATGCATGAAAATCAAGGTTTGGTGCAAGCGCTTGCTCCAGAGTCCGTAGGGGCACTCCGCAGTCCTCTGGGAAGCCGTCGCTATTTGTTGGACGTGATTGCGGTGATTCGTGGCGATCAGCTCCAGGTGATCTGGCGCTATAGCCGTCAAGTTCATCGGCGGGCCACCATTGAGGCGATCGCCCAGCGATATCTGGCAACGCTGCGAGCATACCTCACCCAGCCCTCAGCTGCCGCAGCCTTCACGCCGTCCGATTTTGCGGCAGCACGGGTGAACCAGGCGCAGCTAGACCAGCTACTCAGCAAGATTCGGGGGAACTAGCACTATGACCACTGCACAGGACCGGACCGTACAGGACATCTACGAACTTTCCCCCATGCAGCAGGGCATGTTGTTCCACACCCTGTATGCCCCGCAGTCGGGCGTTTATTTCGAGCAACGGAGCGGTTTGCTGACCGGGAGTTTGGATATTGAAGCCTTCAAAGGAGCCTGGCAAAGTGTGGTCGAGCGCCATGCCGTGCTGCGCACCGCCTTCTACTGGGAGGTGGCAGACAAACCCCTCCAGGTCGTTTATCCCCACGCCGAACTACCCTGGCTAGAGGAGGATTGGCAGCGCCTGACCGAGGCGGAGCAAGCGGCAAAGCTGAATGATTTTTTGCAGGGCGATCGCACCCAGGGGTTTCGCCTCGACCAGGCTCCCCTGATGCGCTGTGCCCTCTTCCGGCTTGGCCCGGAAAGGCATCGCTTTGTCTGGAGTCACCACCACCTGCTGATGGACGGGTGGTGCAACGCGCTGCTGATCAAAGAGGTGATGACTTGCTACACGGCTCGACGGCAGGGGCAAACTGTCGCCCTTCCATCCCCCAGACCTTATCGAGACTACATTCTCTGGCTCCAGCAGCAGGATCAGCAGGCCGCCAAAGCTTACTGGCATTCTATTCTGGCAGGCTTCACCGTCCCTACCCCCCTCGGCATCCATCGATCCCATACCGCCTCCATAGTCTCCCAGGCGAAGCATCAGGACCAGTGGCTCACCCTGCCGCAAACCCTGACGGCTGACCTCAATGCCTTTACCAAACAGCATCACCTCACCTTGAATACCTTACTTCAGGGAGCCTGGGCGCTGATGTTGGGCCGCTACGGTGATACTTCAGACGTAATGTTTGGGGCAACGGTTTCCGGACGCCCACCGTCGCTACCGGGAGCGGCGTCTATGGTGGGATTGTTCATCAATACGGTGCCCGTGCGGGTTTCCCTCCCCCTGGAGCAGCCACTCCTACCCTGGCTGTATCAAATTCAGGAAAGTCAGCGCGATCGCGAAACCTACGCCTTCAGCCCCCTCACCGACATCCAATCCTGGAGCGAAGTTTCCCCCGGCACCCCCCTCTTTGAAAGTCTGCTGGTGTTTGAGAACTATCCCACCTCCCTGAGTGATGTCCTGACGGACCGCAATAGTGGTCTCGCCATTGAAGAAACCCGGGGGTTTGAGCAAACCAACTACCCCCTCGCCCTGTTTGTCATCCCTGGCGAAGCCCTCACGCTACGGGTGAATTATGCATGCGATCGCATCCCGACCCGTGCAGCTCAACGCCTCCTGAGTCACCTGGAAACCTTGCTGCAAGGTATGGTTGCCAATCCCAACCAGCCCCTGGCAGCCCTCCCCCTGCTGACGCCATCTGAACATCGGCTGATAGAAGCCTGGAACCAAACCGAGCAGTCCATCCCCCAAAGCTGTGTGCATGAGCTGGTGGCCGCCCAGGCAGAGAAAACACCGGGGGCGATCGCCATCATCTTTGAAAACACCTCCCTCAGCTACCGTGAACTGAATCACCGGACGAATCAGCTCGCCTCCTTCCTGAAACAGCAGGGCCTCCAGCAGGGCCACCGGGTCGCCGTCTGCCTGGAGCGCTCCACCGAACTGGTCATCACCCTCCTCGCCATCCTCAAAGCCGGAGCCACCTACGTCCCCCTCGACCCCACCTATCCCACCGAGCGTCTGCGCTTCATCCTGCAAGACGCCCAGGTCTCACTGCTGATTACAGCGAATGCGTCTCCGGTCAGTAATACCCTCCCAGCTATTGAGTCCATTACCAATCACGCCATTCCCATCCTAAACTTGCTCGATGAGACGGGGGCGATCGCCCACTCCCC
>JAYKGU010000225.1:0-27500 GCA_035285585.1 Synechococcales cyanobacterium | reverse complement strand
GGCTCCCTGGTTTGGGGTTGCTGCTAAAACATTGCTGCTGCTTTAGTGAGGGCTGGTTGGATCTTCCGTCTCGGTGACAGCACAGTGGGGGCAGGCGGCTCCTGCTACAAACGCGGGTGATTGCTTGTCGGCCTCTGAGATGGGATGACCACAGGCCAGACACATCTCATAGCTTCCTGGCTGCAGGCCATGGATGACAGCCACTCGCTCATCAAAGACAAAGCATTCCCCTTGCCAAAGGCTTTGGTTGGGGTCAATCGTTTCCAAATACTTGAGAATGCCGCCCTTGAGGTGGTATACCTCCTCAAATCCTTGCTGAATCAGGTATGAGGTTGCTTTCTCGCAGCGAATACCCCCCGTGCAAAACATCGCCACTTTTTTATGAACAGACGGATCCAGGTGCTGGTGGACATAGTCCGGAAACTGCCGAAACGACTGTAGGGCCGGGTTTTGTGCACCCTTGAAGGTGCCAATGGCCACCTCATACTGGTTGCGTGTGTCGATTAGCGTCACCTCTGGATTGGCAATGAGGGAATTCCAGTCCTGAGGCTCGACATAGGTTCCCACCTGCTGGGCTGGATCTACTGCAGAAATCCCCAGGGGCACCAGTTCAGGCCGCAAGCGCACCTTCAGCCGACCAAAGGGGCAGTGGCCGGCCCTGGACTCCTTATGATCCATAGTTTGCAGGCGGGGATCAGACCGCAGGCCAGTGAGTACAGTGTCAATGCCAGAACGGCTACCGGCCAGGGTGCCGTTGATCCCTTCCGGAGCAAGCAACAGGGTGCCTTTAATTCCCTGGGATAAGCACAAGTTGAACCACTCAGGCTGCCTTTCGGCACGGTCGGGAAAAGAGAAAAACTGGTAAAAAGTAGCGATAACAAAAGTCATGGCGGCGATTGGTCAGAAGGAGAGCCATCCGACGGAGGTGAATTGGATGGAGGCGCATTGGGAGGCGGCGCATCGGTGGCAGGAGGAGGGTCCGCACTGGGGCGGTAGGGGGGCGTCAGGATGCGATAGTCCGGTTCTGCAGCATCAGCGGCAGGTTCGGTAGAAGCAGCGGACTGTTCTGGGCGGCGGTAGCTGTAGGAATATAGGGAGCCGGATTGGGAGACGACTTTAGGTTCCCGCTGAATCTCCTGGATAGGGCGGCGAGTTTCGGAATCCTGGGTGGGGCGATCGCCCCCTGTTCGTTCCTGATCTGCCTCCGCCGGGGTAAACTCAAAATCCTCAAAGTCATCGCTGATGTCTCTACTGCCATAGGTGGCCCGATCCCCCAACTCGCGGTCATAGCGATCGATCTCGTCTTCATCGCCATAGTCGACGATGTAGTCTTGATAGTCGGCCTCTTCCTCCACCAATTCCGGTTCTAGCGGAGGCTCTGGAGCCGGGGCACGGCCTGGACGGGCGGCCTCCCACCCGTGACCATACTGGCGATCGCGCTGGCGGTCATAAAACTCCTCCCGATCCACCTCCTCCCGGTTGGCACCCCGTTCCCGATCCACTTCCCGGTAATAGTCGGCGGCGCGATCGCCCATTGGCCGGACGTCTTCTCCCCGGCTATCCAGGTAATCGTCATAGCCATCCCAGTCCGACCACACCCGGTCTTCCCGATCCCGAATCCGGGTGCCCGTATCCCTCACCGGCTCTGGTTCAAACTCCACCTCCAGCTCTGGCTCAAACTCTGGCTCGAACTTTGACTGGGACGGCGGCGAGACACGGGTGGTCGGAGGGCGATCGCCTCCAGTCGGGATCGGCTCCTCATAGCGCTGCCAGTCTTCCCAATCAGTGCGGGGGCGGCTGAAAGACTCCCAGCTATCGGCGGGGCGGCGGGGCGAGGCGGCTCCAGAGCGGGGGCGATCGCTGGCAGCGGCAGCTTTTTCAGCAGTGGGCTGCCGACTAAATCCCGCAAAGGGAGGGGAAGACCACTGGGGCCGATCGGCACGTCCCGACGCTACGGATTCGGTGCGATCGCGGTTGGGCTGCACGGGCGATCGCCGCCGCGAGGGGACGTTGCCCCCGCCCCCCAGACGCAGCAGCAGGGTGACCACAAGCGTGGTGAGGGCACCTGCGGCGATCGCCCCTAAAATCCACACCGCCAGAGGGAGGGCAACGGTACTGCTGCCTAAAATCACCAGGGGCACGGCGGGCAACCAGTTTTCCAGGGCAAACACCACCAGCGCTCCTAAAACCAGCAGCAGCAGTATGAGTTTGGCGATCGACATGACAGTTTCCCCAATCCTATGATTCTCAGTTTCGCAGCTCCTGTCATCTCCTCAAAAATTACTTTACCGAATGTCCCGGTCAGAATGCCCCTGCCAGCGGTTGAGGGGAACGCAGTCAATATTTAACTGGTCGAGGGCACGGGCCACCACAAAGTCCACCAGATCGTGAATGGTTTGGGGCTGGTGATACCAGGCCGGGATGGCGGGCACAATGCGGGCACCGGCTTCTGCCAGGGTTGTCAGATTGCGCAAATGGATGAGGCTGAATGGGGTTTCTCGGGGTACCAGTACGAGCGATCGCCCCTCCTTAAGCTGCACATCTGCTGCCCGCTCCAGCAAATCGGAGCTGAGGCCAGCCGCCAGTTTACCCACCGTACTCATACTACAGGGGATGATCACCATTCCAGCGGTGCGGTAGGAGCCACTGGCGATGGTTGCCCCCACATCGCTCCAGGGATGGCAGCGCAGCTTGCCGCCCGACTCGACGCCCGCCTGCTGCCGCCAAAACTGCTCTTGCTGGAGGCTATCCAGGGGCATGCGCGTATCCTGCTCGGCCTGCCATACCAGGTAGGTAGATTTGGAGGCCACCAGCTCAACGGTCTGGTCGGCTGCTAGCAGGTATTTGACCGCGCGGACGGCGTAGATCAGCCCCGATGCGCCGGTGACGCCGAGGATGAGGGGAAGGGGCAGAGACGATGAATTAGCAGTCACAAAAGCGATGATTGAACAGCATGGCCGCGCCAGGAAACCCCAACGCCGCTTTATTCATCATAATCGTCCTCGTCGTGACCGTTTTCGTTTTCGTTTTCATCGTCGTCGTGGCCGTCGTAATCTACCTCATCCTCCAGGTCGTCGGTATCCAGGGCCTGACTGCCGCCGCCCACCGCCACCAGGTCAATTTGCTGGCGGTAGTAATCGACGCTTTTTACCTGCACTTCGACGCGATCGCCCAGTCGATACTGCTTGCGGTTCTTCCGGCCCACCAGCTTTTGCTGCCGCGAGCGGTATTCATACCAGTCGTCCTTGAGGGAACTGACGTGGACCAGCCCCTCCACCAGCAGCTCCTCAATTTCGACAAAGAACCCGTAGGACTGCACGCCGGTAATCAACCCGTGGAAGACGGAGCCGGTGTGCTGCTGCATAAACTCGGCCTTTTTCAGCCCTTCCAGATCGGCCTCAGCTTCCTGGGCTTGCTTCTCCCGCTCCGTGAGGTAGCCAACGATGCCCGCAAACAGCTCTTCCAGGTCGCCCTGCACCTTGGTGGGCAGCACGTTCCAGGTAATTCTGCCGTGGCAAGAGCTGCTCCGCAGGTTGACCCGCTCCTTCGACCGGGCCGAGCGGCGATCGCGCCCCTGCTCAAAGACGGCATGGAGCACCCGATGCACCAGCAGGTCGGGGTAGCGCCGCAGGGGAGAAGTGAAGTGGGTATAGCCTTCCTGGAGGGCCAACCCAAAGTGGGGGCCGGGATTGGTACTGTAGACCGCAGGCTTCAGGGTATCTAGCAGCAGATAGGTGAGCACCTTCTCAACCTTGGATTCGGCAAACTGCTGGGTGAGGCGCTGATAGTCGCGGGGGCGCACCGCATCGTCCTGCTCCAGTTCAGGTTCGATGCCCATGTTGCTGACCAGCTTCAGCAGTTCCTGCACGTTGGTCGGCTCAGGGGGCCGATGGACGCGGTAGATGGACGGCACCTGCAGCGCCTTCAGGTGAGAGGCCACCAGATGGTTTGCCAGAATCATCAGCTCAATCACAATGGAGCGGGCGGGCAGCAGCGACGATACCACCATGGCCCCAATCGCCCCCTCGTCGTCATACTCAAACTTGGTGGAGAAATATTTCCCCAGCCCCGTCCCTGACTCTTCAGGCAGCAGCCGCTCCGGCAAATTTAGCTCAAACGCCCCCCGATGACGGCGCTGTTTCCGCACCGCCTGGCTCAATGCCATGAGCTGATCCACCAGTTCATAAATTGGCTCAAACTCCGCCAGGGTTTCAAGGGCGGGCAGCTGATAAGGGGAGCTGGTGCTCTGGGCTTCTGTAGAGGCAGACAGCGCTGCACTATCGGCTTTAGGAGCCTGATGGCGCTCCAGAATCACCTGGGCCTGCAGATAGTCGATTTCGTAATCAACCTGGATCAAGCTGGGCTGAACTTCGTACTCCAAAACCTTGCCATCGGCATCCAGGTCGATTAAAACGGACAGGGTAAGGCGTTCTTCGCCAGGGGTGAGAGAGCAGCGCCGGTAAAGGGTTTCAGGGAGTAGGGGCAATACGCTCTCCCCCAGATAGATAGAGGTGCTGCGCCGCCGGGCTTCTTCATCCAGCTCAGAATCAGCGGCCACATAGACAGAGACATCGGCAATGTGAACCCCCAGTCGCCAGCCGTTTTTCAGGGGTTCGAGGGAGAGGGCGTCGTCCAGGGCGGGATTCTCAGTGACGTGAGGCCCTGAGATGCGGATGGTGGGCAGATCTCGCAAATCTAGCCGATCTTTCAGGTCTGACTTGCGAATGCGGTTGGGCAGCTTCTTGGCTTCCTGCAGCACCGCCTCAGGGAAGTCGCGGGGCAGGTCATGTTTGCAGCGGACAATCTCGATATCGGAGGCGGCTTCGGCGTCGATGCCCAGCACCTGGGCAATTCGCCCCAGGGGTGGGGTTTGCCCCAGGGGATAGCGGATGATTTCGACATGCACCAGCTGATCAACGGTTTCTTTGAGGTCAATGCCGTTGGGCTTGAGGTCTAGCTCAAACAGCAGCCGGTCGTCCAGGGGCACCGCATGGAAGCTGCTGTTTACCTGCTTGACCCGCCCCAACACCGACTGGTTGGCCCGCTCTAGAATCAGGCGGACTTCTCCTTCTGGGCTGCGTCGTCGGGTGCCTTCTTTGGTGACTTTGACGAGGACGCGATCGCCATTCCATGCGGTATTAAGTTGGCTTTCTCGAATGTAGATGTCTTCGGCGCTTTCATCATCCTGGATGGCAAAGCAAAAGCCCTTACTGGAGCAGCGCAGCTTACCTTCGATGACGCTTTCTTCAAAAACTCGCCGATAGCGGCCTCGATCTTTCACCAAAATGCCGATTTTTTCGAGGGCATCCAGCGCAATTTGCAGTTTGCGAACGCTTTCGTCATCTTTGCAGTTCAGCTTTTTTTCTAGCGCTTTCGGGGCAACCAGCTTCTCATCTGGAAAATTTGCCAGCAATGTTGCAATAGAGAATTCCATGTAGCGACTAATCCTTCCTAGTATCCAAATCAACCAAGCTGGAATGCAGTAGGTTGGGTGTAGGCCCACGCCTGACCCCAGTTGCGTCAGCGGACTGCTGCAAACCAAGTTGGACAGGTGAGTTTCCTGAGCGTGGAATCAGGTCAAACCAAATAGAATGAAATCAGACTTCCCACTGGCAACGCGACGCCAAATTGGATGTCAGAAATCGAGCAAGGTTAACGAAACTCATCGGCTGCACGACGGATCCTGCAGCAAATCGATGACGACCACCCCACCCTTTGCTCCAGATTGAGAGCCACGCTCTAAAGTTGCCCATTCTCATGAAATGCTACCGACCTGTCTGTCTCAACACGAAGTAGACATCTGAGCGGCAGCACCTCTTCGGCCAAACTAGTGGGCAATTAACCCATTTGCACAGGTTGATGGCCCACTTTTAAGGATAAGAGCCTAACCCCAGTCCTTACTCTGACTCCATTCTGAACACATTGGGGCCACAATGCCCCATACCGCAGTGTAGTGGGAGCCAGATCGGGCGTAGCACAATGACGTCGAAACGGCATCGGGATATCCCGATGCTATATGCTAACGCAGAATATATTATAAATAGTAATGGTACAAAACGAGTATTGCCTGAGGCAATTTCATGCTGGCAGTTTAGCGCTGCCCGGTGACGATATAGGCCACTCGCCTGCCGATATTGGTTGCATGATCGGCCATGCGCTCCAGGTGCCGAATTACCAGGACTAAAAGCACAATCGGCTCAACGACGCCCTGGACATCGCTCTGGTTAGCCAGTACGTCGTACAGTGTAGCGTATTCGGCATCGACGGTATCGTCTTTGAGCTTGAGTTCGAGGCCGGTCTTGGCATCCAGGTTGGAAAGGGCCGCCAAGCTCATGGCCAGCATAGCGCGGCAGCGATCGGCCATCACCTGCACCTGCGCCATACAGGGCAGCGTTGCATAGGGGAACAGCTTGACTGAGATTTCACCAAGGTCGTCGGCGTAGTCGCCGATGCGCTCCAGATCGCGAACCAACTGCATAATCGCGCTGAGCAGGCGTAGATCCTGGCTGACGGGAGACTGTAGTGCCATCAAATTGACGCAGTCCATCTCAATCTGGCGGTAGAAGACATCAATTTGCTTATCCTGGATTTTGATGCGCTCGGCAGCGGCCAGATCTCGCTCAAAGAGGGCTTTGCAGGCCAGCCAAAACGAGCTTTCTACCAGCGCCCCCATCCGCAGAACATCGCGCTGGATGCGCCGGATGCGCCGGTCAAAGTCTAGTCGAGCCGTTCTGGGCTGTTCGGATGGCGCACTCACGCTTTGCCTCTCACGCCTTGGCACATGGGTTTAGCGGTCTGGGAAGGAGAATCATGGACTCACCGTCGGAATCATTGATGGGCTGGAACGGCTGAATCGTCGACGCAAATTGTTATTAATACCGAAGTCAGAGAACACAAAATGTTATTTGTGCCATTCTAGCGTTGGGATCTGTTGCTATCAACTTCTGCAGGAATATTGCAGGGGGGCGATCGCCCCAAAATCCCTAGATTTTTATTAAGGTGTGTGACAAGTTATTCCAGAAATCAATGGTTTGACTCACAGTGATGGAATCAGTGCTGCCGTGGCTGGCGGTGGTTTCCCTGGGGTTGTCCACCCAGAGCAGTACGGCGGGCGCACTGAATGTCATCGTGTACTTAGATTTAGATAAGGAAGATCGAGGAGTCATACCCATGTCTATTTCCGATACGCAGGTATTCATAGCCCTGGTCATCGCTCTCATTCCTGGGATTTTGGCGTTCCGCCTGTCCACCGAGCTGTACAAGTAGCTGCATTGTCCCACCTGGGTTCTGGGCCAACCCTGGAGTTGGGTGGGACGGATTTCAGGTTTTATCTGGGTCAGGTCTGGGGCCATCAGACCAATGCGCAGATGACCGAGCAGCAGATTACAAAATATGGTGCAGCTGCATCAACTGCTTGTCATGAGTTAAATTTGGGTAGCAGGTTTCAACGCCCTCACACTGCAGGGAAGATCCTGCTACCTTTTATGCTAAGTACTTTTTATGCTAAGTACTTTTATGTTAAGTAAGTATATGGCCATAGATAAAAGCCAGTGGGGAGCGCACCCCACTATAGCTACGTTTAGTTATGACCACTTACTTAAGTAGAACTGCATTGAAAAACGAAGCTTAGAAGACCGGTGGAGCGCTCCACCGGGGCGCTCCACCGGTCTTCTAACATGAATTTAATTGTGCTGACCTACTTATCTTGTTAAGAAAACACTTAATTATTTCGCTATTCGGGTCGGTTTTGGTCTACTAGATGTGCTATTCCTAATGTCATGAATGCTCTCCAGCCATCCCCATCCCCTACAAAAAAGTCCCAGTTGGGTCGCTCATCTTCCCGTCGTCAGCCCACCGCACGACGGCAGCGGCGGCAGCGCCATCATCAGGCTGTAGCGGCTGAAGCCATTGCCATGACCGTGGTTAACTTGATTTTGGCGATCGCCGCCCTTTCGGCCCTGGTAAGACTGCTTCCTGCCAGCATCACCCAACAGGCAAAGCTTCAGGAATTAGAAGGGGAGGCGAAGGTACTGGAAGATCGGGTCAACAAACAGCGCCAAATCTTCAATCAGTACTTTGACCCCCAACAAACCCAAAGCAACATGCGTGAGCTAAGTAATCGGATTGAGACGGGTGAGCAGCAAATTATTCTAATAGACCCATCTGAGTCTGACGTGAATTAACAGACCAGGGTTGACTATGGCAATCCAAAAATTTTCCGTTGCGGCACTCCGTAAAGTCCGCAAATACATTAACAACATCCTGGCGGTGCCCGAATCTGAGCAACAGCTGACGTCACCCCTGGTAAACGATGACATAGAGGTGCCGGAGCCAGATTCTTTAGATGCCCTGGGAGACGTCTTCAAATTTGGCGGCTTCGATGCTCCCGAAGACGGTGAGGCCATTCCCCCTGAGGGGCGCTGGCTAATCAGCGTGGTGAACCCTGCGGAAGTGCTGGTGAAGCTGCCCAACCTCCAACTGGTGCCAGGATACCGTCTGGTTAGCTACCTGTTTCGTGCCCCAGGGACGGGCTTTGGCGTTATGTGGGCCGTACCAGAGGCAGAAGGTACCACCGACCAGCTAGAGGCCGCCCTGATGGCAGCAGACGGCGCAAACAGGCCACCCCGCCCATCCATGGCACTGGTAGATGTGATGGCAGTGGTGGAGGGCGATCGCTCCCCTTCTTCCTTTCTGATTGCGTCCATCCTGAAGCGAGAATTTGCCGAGTTTGGTGCCCAGGGATTAGCCCGCGACTGGTCTCACCACGAGCTGATTGACAATATCCCTGCCAGGCTAGAAACCTACTGGCGAGACGATTATCCCCGTGATTTAACGCCGCGCATCCGCTCTTCCTCTGATGGGCAAATCGTCGTTGAGTTTTTCTCCTGCCGCACGAAGGCCCCGGTGGAGATTGTGCGCCACATCGATCAGTATCCCGCCCATGAAGATGCCAGCCCGCCCTACTGCTGCCAGAGCGATCGCCAGGTGGTGCTGTCCCTCAAATCTCGCTAATCCAAATTTGGGAGGTGATGGGGGGCTGGGGCGCGATCGCCGCGTTATATCCCTCTAAGGGATAGTTTTCGCCCCAAGCTGCGGCGAATTGAAGGGGGTTCGGTATGATAAGGGCGTTGTGTGAGGGATTGTAACGATGCGTCATGAATCGCACAGACGCCATGGACATTGAGTATGTTCACTTCTATGTTGACGACGCCCCCAAATGGCAGCACTGGTTCCTGAAAAAGATGGGCTTTCAGCCTGCTGATGGCTGGGGGGCGATCGCTCCAATCGTGCGTCCAACTCTGGCCCATACGTTCTCGGAGCCAGGCGTTACCACCCGGATCGTCGCTGCCCGTGGCGTCACTGTCGTCCTCTCTTCCCCAGCCAGTCACACCAACCAGGTGGCGGCCTATTTGAATCGCCACCCGCCGGGGGTAGCCGATCTGGCCTTTCGGGTGGCTGACCTGGCGGCAAGTGTGCAGCAAGCCCTGGCGGCGGGGGCAAAACTGCACCAGCCCATTCAGCGTTGCGACCTGAATACGGGCTGGCTGGGCTGGGCGCAGGTGTCTGGCTGGGGAGATCTGCGGCATACCCTGGTGGAGTGGCGCGAAGATGCATCCGGGCGGGCAGAGCCGTTACCCAGACTGGCAACAACCTGTGAATGCAGGGAGAAGCGCGTCTGGCGATCGCCCCCCGTGCCATCCTCGACCTGGGTCAGCGGCATTGACCATGTGGTGGTCAACGTTCCCGTTGGAGAACTGGCGGCGGCGGTGGACTGGTATGAGCGTGCCCTGGGGTTTCAGCGGCAGCAAACATTTGATATCCGCACCGAGCGATCGGCCCTCCGCAGCCAGGTGTTGGTGCATGCCGGTGGGCGGGTGCAGTTGCCGATTAATGAGCCAGCCTCGGCGCGATCGCAAATTCAGGAATTTCTGGACGTCAATCGCGGTGCGGGGGTGCAGCACATTGCCCTGCAAACGCCAGACATTCTGACGGCGATCGCCCACCTGCGGCAGCGGGGCGTCCAGTTTTTGCCGGTACCCGCCAGCTATTATGACCAGCTACAGGAACGACCCGGTTTTCAGCTCACAGAATCGCAGCAATGGGCGATCGCTCAGCAGCAAGTGCTGGTAGACTGGCGCAGCGACCAACCGGACGCCCTCCTCCTGCAAGCCTTTACCCAGCCGATTTTTGGCGAACCCACCTGCTTCTTTGAAATCATCCAGCGGCAAACCTATGCCGCCGATCGCACTTACCGGCAGGCGGAGGGGTTTGGCGAAGGAAACTTTAAGGCGCTATTCCAGGCCATTGAGCGGGAGCAGATGAAGCGCGGCAGTCTGACGTAGGAAGACATCCTAAATTTGCCTAACTTACGGGGAGGGCTGGGATTGCAGCGTAAATATCGTTAGCTCTGGCGGTGCATTGATGCGCAGGGGCAGATTGCTGAACCCGATGCCCCGGTTCACGTAAAGGTGGTTGTGCGCTCTGCCGTAGTCTGCCGCCGACCAGCCTGCTACAGGAGCGTTTTCAATGGGGCCGTCCAGCCATAGCCAGTCGGAAATCAGGGGCAGGCGAATCTGGCCGCCGTGGGTATGTCCGGCGATCGCAAAGGGGGCTTGCTTGCGGGGAATCCGGCGAAAGGTGGCAGGATGGTGCATCATGACAATACGTGGGCGATCGCTGGGAATGTCCTGGAAGGCTGCATCTACGTCGTCGTTGTCTGCTAGATAGGAACCGATGCCCACGAGGTAAAGGGTGCGGGTAGGGTCGGCCATCGGGCTGCCGTCGGGTGGGGGGAGCGCTACCGCCTCATTTTCCAGCACAGTAACGCCAATTCCTTCAAGGGAGCCGCGAATGCGCGCCGCCATGGCAGCATTAGGCCGAACGTCTCCATAATCATGGTTACCCAGTACGGCATAGGCGGGAATGCCCGCTTCGGTCAGGGGTTCTACCAGGGCAACCATCCGGTCAATTTCTGGAATGGGTGCGGGCAGCGGATGGTAAACAAAATCTCCGCTAAGCAACACCGCAGCAGGCCGCAGCCGAATTACTTGCTGGATGCTGCGGCGCACGGTGCCTTCGTTATCAAGCCACATGCCAATCTGGAAGTCTGAAAGCTGGGCAATTTGCTGGCCTTCCCAGGCGGGCGGCAGGTTGGGGATGACGGCAACTTCGGTATTGCGGTCGAGGATCTGCGGCTCAATCAACCCCCAAACGGTCAGCAAGCCCAGCAGACCCAACCCTCCCAGCGCAATTGATTGAATGATTCCTTTAAGGCGTTTTCCCATGGTCAACCACGCGGATTTTAGTCTCTCAGCACTGTATCAAGTTTGGGAACCCTTGGGCGATCGCCCCAGCCAATTTCGGCAGCGACCGATTTGGTCAAGGGATGCAAAGACTTGAGTTTCTCCCCTACAAAATGGGTATTAACTTAAAGCAGGAGATGGCTATCAATTTCTAAGTAGAACTGCATTGAAAAACGAAGGTTAGAGAACCGGGGGAGCGCCCTGGTTCTCTAACATGAATTTAATTGTGCTGACCTACTTATTAGGACTTACGCAATTTGGCGGTTTTGCAGGCTGCGTGCCCACAAAGCCACCCAGTGGGTCACTTGCTTTGCTCCAAGCCATTGCGCCCTCACCCCAAACCCCTCTTCCAGAGCGGGAGAGGGGCACCGAAGTACAAAAAAACAATAAAAGCTGAATAACATGACGATTGACGAGCTGCTGGAACGGTACACAGCAGGATTTAGGGATTTTCGAGGCCTGAATCTGATCAATGCCGATTTAACCGGCAAAGTTCTAGATGATGCCGACTTCCGACGTGCCACCCTGGAAGGGGCGACGTTGAAGGGCGCTAGCCTCCGTGCAGCCAATCTGCGGGAGGCGAATTTGCGAGCCGCCCGCTTAGAGGGCGCGTGCCTGATTGAAGCCAACCTGATTGGCGCTAACCTTAATCAAGCTAATCTCCTGCGGGCAAATCTAACCCGCGCGGGGATGCGGGCATCGGAGCTGATCGAAGCCAACCTGACCCAGGTGGAAATGGTGGAGGTCAACCTCAGTGAGGCGATTCTGGACCGGGCAACGCTGCGGGAAGCCAACATGAAGGACGTGATTCTCAATCGGGCCAAGCTCATTGAAGCCGACCTCACCCACACCAATCTGGAGTCTGCCGTGCTCACCAACACTATTCTAAGCGGGGCCGTTTTGGAAGACGCCAACCTAATCGATGCCGTACTCCACGGTGCCAGCCTGGAGGAAGCCAACCTCAGCCGTGCTAACCTCAGCCGCGCCAAGCTGATCGGCGTGAATTTGATGAATGCGGCCCTGGCGGAAACCAACCTGCGCGGCGCTTCCCTAAGCTGGACCTCCCTGCGGGGCGCAAACCTGACCAAAGCCAGCCTCTACCGGGCCAACCTGATCTGGTCAAACTTTAGCGAGGCCGACCTCACAGGGGCCGTACTCATCAGCGCCAACATTAACAAGACCAATTTTCACAACGCGGTGCTCGACGGCGCAATGATGCCGGAAGTCCGCCAGCCGTAGGTGGGCAATGCCCGTCGTCCCGCCGCTAGGCGCTCTCCTGAACCGCTGCGAAAAACTCCTTTGACTTCACCGGGTCGGGGGTCATGGTTTTGTCTCCCGGCTGCCAGCCCGCCGGACAGACTTCGTCGGGGTGCGACTGCACGTATTGAATGGCCTGCAGGGTGCGCAGGGTTTCATCCACATTGCGACCAAAGGACAAGTTATTGACGGTGGAGTGCTGGATGACGCCTTCTTTGTCGATGATGAACAGCCCCCGGAGGGCAACCCCCGCCTCTGGCTCCAGCACGTTGTAGGCGATGCTGACTTCTTTCTTGATGTCGGATACCAGGGGGTAGTTGAGGTCTCCCACGCCACCCGCCTTCCGGTCGGTCTGAATCCAGGCCAGATGGGAGAACTCGCTATCGACCGAAACGCCCAGAATCTCGGTGTTGATGGCCTTAAACTCGTCGTAGCGATCGCTAAAGGCCGTGATCTCCGTCGGGCACACAAAGGTGAAATCTAACGGGTAGAAGAACAAAACGACGTATTTACCGCGATAGTCAGATAGCTTGATGGTTTTAAACTCCTGATCGTAAACAGCCGTCGCGGTAAAGTCAGGTGCAGGCTGGCCCACCCGCAAGCATCCTTCTAAAGTCATTTGATTCTCCGTATACTAGCGTTCCAACTGTTGGTGCAAAATAAGTAGGTCAGCACAATTAAATTCATGTTAGAAAGCCAGGGCGCTCCCCCGGTTTTCTAACCTTCGTTTTTCAATGCAGTTCTACTTACCTGATGCGAAATAGTCAAAAAGTCCATGAATTGCCCGAACCTGACTGCCCAAAACCAGCCTGTTGGCCAGTCAGTAATCTCTGACGACCCCCTACGAATATATCACAGTGGTAACGATCGCCCGATCTCACCCACTGTATGGCGTTACGCTTTCGCGTTAGGACATTCAAGAGGTGTGGACCCCTGCGACGCGGGGGTTCCACACTCAAACCTTAGCCCGTAGGGCTATAGAGACCGGCCAGCGAGCCTGCTCAGCGGAGGGTTGCAGGCACCCGCAACCCCAGGGTGATTCCCCGCAGTGCCATAAACAGCGTCAGGGCCAGCCACAGCAGCGGTTCGCTCTCCAGCCGCCATGCCAGCAGCGCCGTGGGCAAAAATCCCGCGATCGCCGCCACCAGAGAAGCATTTCGCAGGGTTTGACCCGCCGTCAGCCCCAGGAAATAGCCATCCAGCATGTAGGCCACCCCGCCAAACCCCAGGATGGGTAACAGCCATCCCACCTGCTGATCAACTTGCTGGAGCACATCGGTATGGTCGGTCAGTAGACCAAACACCAGGTGGGACTGGAGGATGAGGGCGATCGCAAACACCAGCCCCGTGCCAAGGCTTAATCCGCCCGAGAGCCATAGGAGGGCAACGAGCTGACGGCGATCGCCCTGACCTTTGAAGATCCCTGCCATGCTTTCGGTGGCAAAGGCAAAGCCGTCAATAAAATAGGCGGAAAAGGTAATTATCTGAAGAATCAGGGCATTGGCTGCCAGCACGCGGGTGCCCAATACGGAACTCAGGTTGGTGAACAGGGCAAAGGTGGTGACCAGGGCCAGGGTGCGAATCAGGATATTGCCGTTGAGGCTGAAAAGACGGCGCAGGGCCGACCGATCCCACAGGGCAGCGGACAGCCGCCATTTGATGGGCCAACGTTCGCGGCCCAGCAGCACCAGCCCCACCAGCAGCATCAGATACTGGCTGGCGGCGGTGGTCAGTCCGGCTCCGGCGCTGCCCCAGCCCAGCCGCACAATCGCCCAGTAGTCCAGCACCACATTGGCGCTATTGCCCACTAGGGAGAGAATCAGCACCTTGCCGCCCTGCTCTCGCCCCAGAAACCAGCCAATCAGCACAAAGTTGACCAGGGTCGCTGGAGCACCCCAAAGGCGAGCGTTGTAGAAAGCCTCCCCGGCCAACTGGACGTCTGGTTCTGCCTGGAGCAGCCAGAAGCCCAGCTCCCGCAGCGGCACTTGCAGCAGCACAATCCCCAGCCCAAGCACCAGGGCGATCGCCCCACTGCGCAACCCCGCCAGCCAGACCTCTTCCTGTCGCCCCCGCCCCACTGCCTGGGCCGTCAGCCCCGTGGTACCCATGCGCAGAAACCCAAAGGACCAGTAAATGTAGTTGAAAATTACCGTGGCGATCGCCACCCCTGCCAGATGGCGAATTTCCGTCAGATGTCCCAAAAACGCCACATCCACCAGGCCCGCCAGGGGCACCATCAGGTTAGACAAAATGTTGATGAACGCCAGCCGCAAAAAGCGATGCACAAACGGCGGGTGAGGCATAAGCGATCGATCCCTAACGCTGATAGCGCCCCCATTTCATAAATGCGGTTACGAGGTATAGCACAATGGCGCTGCCGATGATAGCGGGCACAATTTCCACCCCTTCAATGTCCCAGGTCAGGAAAGGATAGTTGAAACCATAGGCCCGCTGGAGCTGGGCCAGCCCCCACTCCCCCAGCCAAACGCCCACGAGGCCAATCAAAATCAGCCCCGTGAGCTTGCCCGGAATGCGGCGGGGCACCAGCACGTTGGCAATGCCTGCACAAACAATGGCAACGATTACTTGAACAACGAGGTGAGGAATATCCATGGGTGCCTCCGTAGAGGTTGGAACCTTGGCTACAAATGGGCGATCGCCCCCCGTCTATGCCGCCAACTGACCCATTAATGGGTCAGCCCACCAGGGAAAATTGGCTGCTTCAGCTCACCTTATTCGGCGGCGAGAATGGCCCGTCCGCAAACTTTTACAGTTGTGCATTTAAGTAGAACTGCATTGAAAAGCGAAGGTTAGAAACCGGGGGAGCACCCCCGGTTTCCTAACATGAATTTAATTGTGCTGACCTACTTATCACAAACAATAGCGCAAGACAGGCCGATCCCCACCGTCCAGAGCCTATTGCCCTAATTCCTGCGATCGCCGATAGGCTGCCCGCACCGCTTCAATCAGAGCCGAGCGGACCCCAGCCTGCTCCAGTCGGGCGATCCCCGCGATGGTGGTGCCTCCGGGACTGGTTACCTGGTCCTTTAGCGCCGCTGGGTGGAGACCTTTGGTTTGCAGAAGTTCTGCCGTACCCCGCACGGTTTGCAGGGCCAGTTGGGTGGCGATCGCCCTGGGCAGCCCCGCCGCCACGCCACCGTCAATCAGCGCCTCAATGATCACCGCCATATACCCCGGCCCTGATCCCGACAGCCCGGTCACCGCATCCATCTGGGACTCCGGCACCTGCACCACCTCACCGACGGACTGGAAGAGCTGCTGGGCGATCGCTAGGTGCTCGGCGGTGGCATATTGACCAGGGGCGATCGCCGTCACCCCAGCCCCCACGGTTGCGGGGGTATTGGGCATGGCCCGAATGACGGGGTGATGGGGAAAAGCGGCTTCCAGCCTGGACAGCGGCGTTCCTGCCAGGATGGAGATAATCAGGCGATCGCTTCCCTCAGATCTACCATTCGTTTGGGGCAGGGAGATGCCCAAATCGGCTACTACCGCTTCAAAAATTTGAGGCTTGACCGCCAGCAGCAAAACCTGAACCGCTGCAAACACAGCGCGATTGTCGGCGGTGGTCTGCACCCCATACTGCTGGGCCAAAGCATCGCGGCGGGAAGGCTGGGGATCGCTCACCCACACCGCCGCCGCATCATAAATCTGCCGATCAAGAAGGCGGGATAGAAGAGCCTCGCCCATTACCCCGCCGCCAATGATACCTAGTTTCACGTTCAGTCCTCGCCCACTTACTGGTTCAGACCATCTAGCTTAAACGCGCTGGTTTAGACGTTTTTGTCTGGCCGCTTTGGCTCAGACGCTCTGATTCGGGCGCTTTAATTCAGACCATCTCTGGCTTACTGCGCCATCCGTACCTGGTCGGGCGTCCAGGAAGGCGAGGGGGCCACCGGGCGGGGAGCCTGGGGCTGACCAAGGGGAACTTCGGGGTTGAAGCCGACCTGGGTGCTGACCTGAACACAGTTGGGGGTGAACAGGAAGATGCTCTCGCCAATGCGTTCCTGGTGGCCGTCGATGGCATAGGTGCCGCCCGCAACGAAATCGACGGAGCGCTGGGCCTGGTCGGGGTCCATCGTGGTGAGGTTAAGGACGACCGACTTCCGCTCCCGCAGGGCGCGAATTACCTGGGGCATCTCCTCAAACGAGCGAGGCTCCATGACGACAACTTCCGACATTCCGTTTAGGGCACCAGGCATACCAATAACATTCCCCATTGAAGCAGTTCTCGGTTCAGCGGTCAGGGGGGCGCGATCGCGCAGGCGACGGCGACGGGGTTCTTCTTCCTGGGCAGGGCTGTTGTGCTCTTCCTGATAGAGATTTTGGTACTCTTCACCGTCCATCTCATCGTATTCGTACTCGTATTCGGCGGGATCATTCAGACCCACGAAGTCCTTTAGCTTACTGAAAATATTGCTCACTGTTCATGCTCCATCACGACTAATAACAAACGGTAATGAAGGCTTGCCCTGACACGCCTTCAGCAGCTTATCACGAAAATAGGATTACATAATCGACGGCCTACCTACTAAAACCGGCGATTGAAAGCCCTATTACATCCGGTCAAACTGAAGGTTGATCTGACTGTTGATCTGGCTTCAGCTTTACTCTGAATAACACCCTGACGCAGTGCATTCATAGTTGAGTGAATAGTATACCGCTACTTCCTAAAATTCAACGCTTTCCTACCGATTAAATAAAAAAGTTCAGATTTAACCGAAACACCGTCAGGTTTGCCGCTCTCCAAAAATAATTTGACCGAGGCGAATGATGGTAGCTCCCGCCTGAATCGCCAGTTGATAATCCCCCGACATGCCCATGGACAGGTGGTGCATTTGAAGATGGGTAAGGGATTGGCGACGGATCTGATCGGCCAAATCCCGCGCTCGTTGGAAAACGGCCAGGGCCTCTGAGGGGGCAAGGCCATAGGGGGGAATAACCATCAGCCCCACAATGTTTAAATGGGTACAAGTGTCGAGTTGGGGTAAGTCGTTGAGCAACTCGGCAGGCTGCCAGCCATACTTATTAGGATCGGGCAGCAGTTTCACCTGCAAACAAACGGTCGGTGTTTGCTGCTGCTGGGCGGCCAGGTCGTTTAGCCGCTGGGCGATCGCCAGACTATCCACCGAATGAATCCAGTCAAAGTGCTGCACGGCTTTGGCGGCTTTGTTGCGCTGCAGGTGGCCGATCAGGTGCCAGGTGACATCGGTCAGGTCCTGGAGCTTTGCCTGTTTGGCGATCGCCTCCTGTACCCGATTTTCGCCAAAGTCGCGGATACCCGCAGCATAGGCCACCCGCATTGCCTCTACGGAGACCGTTTTCGTGACAGCCATCAGGCGGACATGGGGGGGCAGGGTGGACTGGATTTGGGCGATACGGGCCGCGATCGCGCTGGATGAAAGCGACTGCATTATTGGAAGGTGTTTTGGTGGGTTAACTGAAGCCTTTGAAACGCCTGGTGCTGCCCCAATCGCCGCAGTGTTCGGAGACGGCTTTCTACCATCACCCTGGCCTCAGTGCGGCTCACAGCCTCAAACTGCACCCCTTCATCGTGGGTAGTGACCAGGAAGAAAAGTCGCTGAGCGTATAGCGTGGCGAAGAGTTCTTGTCGGTCTTCGACGATACAAACCCGATAGAGTAATCCGAAGGTAGGGTGGTTGAGATAGGTTTCGTTACTCATTTCAGGTTAGTTAAATATCAGGCGTTCTGAATACGAACGGTTGGTACGGTGGGTGGGGTTGGGAAACTTTGCAAATTTTCTGGAGGCTCTGGGGGCAAGCCAGCAGGACAATGGTGTCCACAGGTTTCCACAATTATCCCAGTATTTAACGATCAAAATGCAGAGGTACAGCCCTACAGGTTAGGTTTGTGAGCGAATTCCCTAAATCGGAAAGGATTCACCCACGGTTGACGTCCTAAGGCACTTTCTGAAAAAAGTTTGACCGTTTGCTGGGGCGGTATAGTATTCGTCCGCAGATTTCGCAGATTTCGCAGATAAATAATGTTTCTGCTGATTCTCTATCTGGGCCCATCTGCGTTATGGCCCTACGGGCTAGGGTTTGATTGTGGAACCCCGGCGACGCAGGGGTTCCATGCCTCTGGAGCGTCCTAACACGAAAGCGTAGCGCTATGTCTGCGGATATATCGAACGTGGAGTCAGGCGATCGCAAATCGGGCTACCCAAAACAGCACCAGCCCCAGCAGCACCAGTCCATCCGCCAGGGTGAGGCGAAACTGATGCCAGCGCACCTGGTGGGTGTCGGGGCTGGTAAAGCCGCGCACCTGCATCGCCCCAGCAATTTGCTCGGCCCGTAGCAACAGGTTTTCCAGGAGCCGTTCAGCCACCGTCAGCCACACCTGCACCGCGCCCCGAAAGCCCAGCTTTTTCCAGTTGATGGCACGGGTGCGCACCGATCGCGCCAGGTTCTGCACCTCCTCCAGCACCAGGGGGATGAACCGCAGGGCCAGGGTCAGGGTCAGCACAATCTCCGTCACCGGCACCCGCAAAACCCTCAGAGGCTGCATCAGGTTTTCCAATCCAGCGGTAATTTCTTCGGGGGCAGTGGTCAGCAGGTAAAGATTGCTGCTGTAAAGCAGGGTAAAGGTGAGGGTGGAAATGCGGATGGCCAGTTCGAGCGATCGCTGGGTGATGTGAACAATCCCCCGATCGACAATTACGTAGTCGTACCCCGCTGGCTGGGGCAGGTTCGCCAGCTCTCCATCTGTGGAGTCATCCAGGGGAAGTTCGGCAGCGGCATTGGGGATCGGTGTGGGGCTTTCCCCCGCATCGGCTTCATTGGGGATGACGTTCAACGTCAGGTCGGCCTGGGGCAGGCGGGGTTGGGCATCGGCGTCTACCCCATCGGGCAGCAGCATGGTGACCACGAACAGCAGCAGGGAAAAGGCCAGCAGAAACCCCACCTGGCGACGCCAGACTCGCAGCGGCAGGCGCGTACTGAACGTTAGCAGGAGCAGTACCACCACCACGGCAACCCGCCAGGTGGGACTGGCGGCAATCGGCGTAAGCAAAAATCCCAATAGCCAGAGAAACTTAATCCGGGCATCGATGCGGTGGAGCCAGGTGACGGGCTGTTCCAGGTAAAGCCCAATTGGGAGCGATCGCAGTAAATCCATAAGGCCGTTGATTAAACCCGTGTGGCTCGATTGACGCCCATTCGCTCCGCTTCCCGCAGCTTTTTACCCCGCCACAGCAGGCGAATGGGGGTGCCCTGAAACCCCAACTGTTCCCGAAACTGCCGTTCGACGTATCGCCGATAGTTATCCCCAAACAGCTTGGGGTCGTTGACGAACAGGGCAAAGGTGGGGGGCTGGCTGGTCACCTGGGTGCCGTAGTAAATCTTGCCCTGCTTGCCCTGACGGGTGGTGGGCGGCGTATGCCAGCGGGTGGCATCTTCCAGCACTTCGTTGACCACGGAGGTGGATACCCGCCGCCGATGCTCCGTGGCTGCCAGGTCGACCTGATCCAGGATAGTTGTGACCCGCTGCCCCGTCAGGGCGCTGACAAAGGCCCGCTCGGCCCACTCCAGAAAATAGAGGCGGCTCTGCACAAGGCGTTCGTATTCGTAAATAGTGTAAGAGTCTTTTTCGATGGCGTCCCACTTGTTGACCACAATCACACAGGCGCGACCGTCTTCCTCAATGCGCCCTGCCAATTTCTGATCCTGGTCGGTCACCCCGTCAAGGGCGTCAATTACCAGCAGCACCACGTCCGCGCGGCGAATGGCCTTAAATGCCCGGTTAATGCCGAAAAATTCTGGCCCGTAATCCACATTCTTTTTCTTACGGATGCCCGCCGTGTCTACCAGGCGATAGCGCTGGCCGTCCCGCTCCACCAGCATGTCGATGGCGTCGCGGGTGGTGCCAGAGATGGGGCTGACGATCGCCCGATTTTCCCCCACAAAGGCATTCAGCAGGCTCGATTTACCCACGTTGGGACGCCCCACGATCGCCACCCGAATTTCGTCCTGCTCTTCCAGCTCATCGGTGGGCGGCAGATACTCGATCAGCCGGTCCAGCAAGTCTCCCGTGCCGCTGCCGTGGATGCTGGAAACGGGGTAAGGCTCCCCCAGCCCCAGGCTCCAAAACTGGGCCGCCTGAATCAGCCCCTGTTCGGGGGATTCACACTTATTCACCGCCAGCAGCACAGGCACGGGGTGCTGCCGCAGCCAGTCGGCGATCGCCTCATCCGCCGCCGTTGGCCCCGCCTGCCCATCCACCACCAGAATGGCGGCGCTCGCCTCCGCCAGGGCGGCCATGGCCTGCTCGCGAATCAGGGGCAAGAACTCCGTGTCGTCATCAAATACCAGACCCCCGGTATCCACCACCCGAAAGTCCCGATCTTGCCAGTAGGCATCGCGGTAGGTGCGATCGCGGGTCACCCCTGGCTCGTCATGCACAATCGCATCGCGCCCCCCCGCCAGACGATTCACCAGGGTAGACTTGCCCACGTTTGGGCGACCAATAATGGCAACAACGGGTAGTGGCATAGTGGGAAAACAATAGGACGGCTTGACTGCTCCAATCTCCTATTCTAGTCTTCCCCCGGCGGGCATGGGGGAAAGGGAAAAGGCCATCCCGTTTGCGGAGGCGATCGCCCGACTTGTATCACTCTCTTAACGATCCTGGCTGTTCCCCGCGACCAGCGGACAAGATGATAGGGACGAAGCGCATCCGAACGCTGAGCAGAAGTGGATATGAGTATGAATTGGCTGGCTGGGCTGGGATTAATGGTTGGATTCGCCGCCGGATGGGGCGCTAAACGCTGGCGTTTGGGGCATCGCCGTTCTGCCGCAGACATCAGCCGCCCCGCGCACCCCCAATCGGCCAGTTTCCCCGATGTCGATGCCGATCAAGACCTCCTCCAGCGCACCCAGCTCGCCTACCAGTTGGCCCACGAAATGGCGCAATTTCAGGCAGGCTTCCTGGCCCGCACCTCCCACGAGCTGCGATCGCCCCTCAATGGCGTCATCAGCCTGCATCAGCTCATCCTGGCGGATTTGTGCGACGACCCTGCCGAGGAGCGGGAATTTGTGCGCCAGGCCCACGATGCGGCCAAAAAGCTGCTGGCGCTGCTGGACGAAACCACCAGCGTCTCGAAGCTGGAGCACGGCACTGCCCAACTCAGTTGGGAAGCTCTCTCCCTGACCGGTATCCTCAACGAGGTGAAAACCCTCACCCACCTCCAGGCCCGCAACCGCAACCTGCGTCTGGAGATTTCTCTCCCCGATCCATCCCTTTGTGTACGGAGCGATCGCCGCTGGCTCCGGCAGGTGCTGGTTAACCTGATCATTACCCCCGTTTATCTTATGGAGGAGGGCACGATTCGGCTCACCGTTCAGGCGGACGCCGAGGCCCAGCAGGCTCACATCCTCGTGGCTGACCAGCGCCCAGCATCGGCCTGGCAGGAAGCCGTTGATTTGCTCAGTGCCGACCCAGGGGAAAAGCCTGCGGCCCATCAGTCACCCCTGGGTCAGGTACCGCCATCGGAGGCGATCGCCCCTCCTCCCGACCTGAATCCGTGGGATCCCCATTCCCTCAGCAGTATGCGGCTGATTCTCACCCAAACCCTGGTGCAGCAATTGGGCGGACGGTTGACCCTGGAGGCCGTGCCGTCCGAAGCCCCAAGCATTTCAACCGGAGGGGAAGAAGACGGGCTGTGGACGCGCCTTCGCTGCTCCCTGCCGCTGGCGATCGCCGAAGTTGCCGCCGACTAGCCACCTGAATCCTGGCTGCTAATTCAGCGAAAACTCGTCAAACTTAATCACCCCCTCTTCTGGCGTGCGAGTATCAAAGCGATAGCTGCTCACCATACCAGTAGCCGTATCCAGGATGGAGAAAACGGTGATGTCGTTGCTGGCAATGTAGGGAATGGGCTGCCCGTCCTCATCCAGCAGCGGCTCCAGGGAGGGCACCACTGGCTCCAGGCCGTTGGGATCCCCCAGGGGCACGTATTCCTCCTGATAGCCGATGGGAATGGCTCGCCGCTCACTGCGCAGGTAGGCTCCGTAGGTATTGCCCACGTTGGAGCTTTCCAGGAAGTGCATTCCCCCCGGACTGATGAACCGGTTCCATACGTGGGAATGGCCAAAAAAGACCAGATCCACCCCCGCCGCCTCCAGCAGGGGCACCACGTCCCGTACCAGGTAATCAACGTTTTTCGGATACTCGTACCGCACCGCCTTAATCTTGCCGTCAGGGAAGTAGTCGATGAACTGCACCGGATCGGTGTAGGCGGGCACAATGTTGTCTCCCAGGGAATGGGGCGGATGGTGAAACATCACAACCCGGTACCTGGCCTGGTTAAAGGCGGGGCTTTGCACCTCGGCTCGCAGCCACTCAAACTGGGGACTGCCGGGGGCGATCGCCTCAAAAATGTGCTGCCCAAAGCCCCACTTCATTGGGTCGTTCAGATCCTCATCCCGTTCCCGGTAACGTCCCCGTGTATTGGCATTGAGGTTGGGCGATCGCCAGATGTTGGTAACATACAGCACCACCAGCCGCACGTCCCCAAAGGTGACGGCGTAATAGTCTGGGCTGCCCGTGCCGCTGGTAGGCATGGAGAACAGCTCATGGTAAGTGTCGGCATTAAAGGAGTTGTTTTCAACCCAGGCGTCTTTCAAGTCCTGATCGTTGTCGGGATTGACCTCGCTGGCCTGCTGCTCGTACCGCTCAATGGCAATGGCACGGGGAATGGGGTCATTAAACTGATCGCCCAGACCGGCTTCCGTAGAAAAGCGCCCCATCACCTCATGGTTGCCGGTGGCGGCAAACAGCGGCGCAGACTGGATAATCTTGCCCCCTCGATAGACGGTTGTGGTGCCGTTGTGGGTCACCTCCGCATTGGCCCGCCCCTGGAGCGACGGGAAGAAGGCCCGCCCCCGATTGTCGTCAAACCACTCGGAGGCCCGATCGGGAATGTTCACCAGATCCCCTGCCAGAAAAACAGCGTCCACCTGGCCCACGGTTTCCTCTACCTTTTGCAGGTTGGTGGGCGTCAAAGGCATGGATTGATGATCAGAGGTCAGCAGGATTTTTAGGGAGGTGCCTGGTGGCGGCAACGGTGCGAGAGAGAAGGTCTCGCTGCGGGCGGCCCTGCCGTTTTCTTCAATGCTGGCCACTTGATAGAGGAGGCGATCGCCCGGATTCAAGTCGGGTATCGTCGCCTCATGCCGCCACACCGGACGATCAACCGGCTGGGAATAGACCTGTCCGTCTTCGGTCTGCTCCCCAACGCGGGATTTCTGGTCTTCACGGGTGCGGCTCAGGCGGCGGGTCTCAGCTTCGATTGATTGAGAAAGATTTTCCCCGTACTGTATGAAGTGACGGGTTCCAGGAAACTCGGTAAACCAAACGACGTTAACAGAGTTAGGGGTGGGAAGCTGGAGAAACGGATCAGTCAGAAGTTGGGGCGGAGGGGCCATGAGTTCACGAAAAACGAGGTTGAGCACGAGGAAAACGTAACCCAGGGCAACCAGCGCCACCATCCCCAGCAGGATGAGACGACCATTAGAATATCGATTCATGGGTAAAGCGAGGGATAACCAAATCCATCCGTAACGCTCCCGATGCTCGTCTAGGGGCTGGCGGTCTGTCAAGACTGCACCCCACCTGAATATATGGCGTTACGCTTTCGCGTTAGGACATTCAAGAGGTGTGGAATCCCGGCGTCGCGGGGGTTCCACACTCAAAACTTAGCCCGTAGGGCCATAAGCGTATCGGATTAAGGGAATGAGCAGCTCAGTAGAACTGCATTGAAAAACGGAGGTTAGAAAACCGGGGGAGCGTCCCCCCGGTTTTCTAACATGAATTTAATTGTGCTGACCTACTTATGAAAATCAGCCCAGCCGCAAAAACTTGGGATGATAGTCGCTTTCATGCGGTGGGAATAATGAATCGGAACGATTGATTGAGATAAACACCTTGCACAACCTGGCCGCCATGCCAGGTTTTTTTGTGATGTGGCGTACCCAATGATGGGGCTTTATTTCTTTTTAAGTTTCAGCGATTACCTAAGCAGGGTGCCTCCTAGAAATTACTCAAAACCGCCTCCGCAATTGTGGGGACTCGTAAATTCACCTTAAGGACATCCCGCAAACGCCCTGGAACCCAGCCTCGGCGCTGCTGAGAAATCGGCTCAAAGTACCTGCCTGGCAGCATTTCTCATCTGGGCCTCATTCACCCATTAGGACAATCTCATTTCTGGAATAGGCCCACCTCAGGTTGGTTCCATATCTTAGTTTTATAGAATATAGCGCCAACCTAATAGAAGACAGCATTGCAGAGAAGTAGTTACACGGTGCATAGGTCTCGGTTTCCACGAAGTACATCATATCGGGTGGGGTTAAAGCTCACCCAGGCGGGTGAGTAATTTGTACGAAGTGAAATCTTCTTTTCTTTGCGTACACTTTAAGCAAATCTTCTTTACACTGGCTCAGATAACCCGCTAGAGTTCAATCAGGTGTCCTCACCTTTCGTCTTCAGCTACTCATCAGGTTTTTGACTAATGACTATTTCTTCACTCAGACTGCCAAGAGCCACCGGAATGATAGACCAGGGGAGGAACACCACCTGTCTTGCGACCCCCGCCATCTGTCAAAAGACATCGGCACCGCATTCTTCGCAGGCGATCGCCGCCACCCACATCGAAATGGTTTACCAGTCAGGCGGGCAAAGTTTTCAGGTTCTGCAAGACATCAACCTGGACATCCACGCTGGAGACATTCAACTGCTGATGGGGCCATCCGGTTCTGGCAAAACCACCCTGCTGTCGATCCTCGGCGGCATCCTGAAGCCCACCTCGGGCCATGTACACCTGCTGGGCCAAGACATTACCCAGCTCTCCCGCGAGAAGCTGGCCAAGTTCCGCCTGCAGAACATCGGCTTCATCTTCCAGGGGTTTAACCTGTTCGACGCCCTGACGGCGGCTGAAAACGTGGAAGTCACCCTCAAAATGAAGGGCTTTCGCCCGCGGGCGGCTCGTCTGGAAGCACGACGCTTGCTGGAGCAGGTTGGCCTGGGCGAGAAAGCCCAAAGCCTGCCCAGAGATTTATCGGGAGGTCAGAAGCAGCGGGTGGCGATCGCCCGTGCCCTGGCTGGCGACCCGCAACTGATTATGGCCGACGAGCCTACCGCTGCCCTGGACTCTCAAAGCGGTCAGGCCGTGATCGAGCTACTGCGGGATCTGGCCAAGCAGTCTCACCGGACAGTGCTGATGGTCACCCACGACCCCCGCATCCAGAAAGTTGCCGACCGGGTCGTTTACCTGGAAGATGGCCAACTGACGCCCATGCCCGAGTGGTCTGCCATGCCACAGGAGCTGGACCTGTCCGCCTAATCGCAAGGTCAAGAACCTTTCTGCTTCGTTCTTCCTTCTCCAAGGGTTTCCTGGCTAAAGTAGGACAAAATTAGTGGGGCACTGAGCGCCCCACTGTCTCGCCTTAAGGTAGTACCCCTTCCGCTTCTTAGGAGATTTTTGATAATGATCCTACCGGACGACGTAGGGGCAAATGGCCATTTTCCCCTACCAAGGATATAACCGAGGGTAGATTTTTCCCTGGAAATTTCCTTAGGCTTCTGTCTTGGCAGGAATCACGGGGCTAATTTGTCCGGAAACCGCGAGAAACGTCTTGAATTTAACAAAGCCGCTTTCAGTTCTTCATCCGTAGCCTATGGATGTTCCTATTGAATTAAGAGTGCTTCTTTCCGAGCTGAACCCCGAAGATTCCCGTGAGCTGAAGGAGTTTTTCTCCCAGCTTCCAACAGAGGACCTGGAACTTAGGGATTTGGTTCAGAGCAATATCGATGGCTTTATTCGGCTGCTCTGCTCCACCCAAGTTCAGTCCTCTTGACCCCGTCTTATCGAGAAACCGTGCCGCGATAAATCCGTGCTGACTGCTCAGGTGTTAGCCATTTAGCTCCTGGGAAGTGGAATGCAGGCATTTCATCTTCGCCTGGTTCATAGGCGACGATCTGGGCATGCGGGGGAAGGTAAGAATGGGTGGCTGGGTCGTAGGCATAAACTTCGCCCGTATCAATGTGGTAGACCCAGCCGTGGAGTGTGAGCTTGCCTTGATAAAGCCGGGAATGAATGACCGGGTAGGTACGGAGATTTTCGATTTGGGTGAGGACATTTTCAGCGATCGCCAGATCCAGCAGGTCTTCGCCCGTGCGATCGCCATAGTTTTCTTTGATTAGGCGGCGGGTGGCTTCTGCATGCTGCAGCCACTCGCAAACTAGCGGCATTTCATCCCGCAGCTTTTCGATCTTGAGCAAGCCCTTCATGGCTCCACAGTTGGAATGGCCGCAAACAATGACGTGCTCGATCCCCAGGGCATGGATGGCATACTCGACTGCAGCTCCCTCCCCGCCGTTTGCTGCTCCAAAGGGAGGAATGATGTTGCCCGCATTGCGAATCACAAAAATATCGCCAACCTGGGCCTGGGTAATCAAGTTTGGATCAACGCGGGAATCGGAGCAGGCGATGAACAAAACCCTGGGCTTCTGTCCGTGGGCAAGTTGCTCAAATAGTTCGTGATGCTCACTGAAATAGCTGGATTGAAACTGCCTCAGCCCTTTAATGAGTTTTTTCATCGTTTGTGGAGAAAATTAGGACAGTCAAGAGGGCAGGTAATGCAGATCTACTGCACCTCCACTTAACAGCTTACCAAGCCTGGGTTCCCATGCCGCTAGATTTGTCGGGCGATCGCTTCAAGATTTATTTTGGCAGGGTTGACATCCTCCCCGGCCTGAAGGCACGGGGATTCCCAGTCTGGCTGGACTAGCCAGCCTCCTGATGGGTAGACAGTTCAGCACGGATTGCCTCAAGCGAGGTCTGATGCCCGCTCCCTGTCCAGTTTGAGTTGTGGGCTAAGTCCAGCCCCAACTGTTCGATATTGCGAC
>JAYKGU010000224.1:0-15343 GCA_035285585.1 Synechococcales cyanobacterium | reverse complement strand
AGTTGCTATGGGGTTGGTTTGCCAACCAAGGCTGGAAGCGGTCTTGATGGAGGCATAGCAATGGTGTCAACAAACTGCGAGCAAGTAAGCGCGTCTGAAAGCAGGCTGGCTCAACCACCCTCAGAGCAGTTCTCCATTCAGCCCAAACCAGTTGGCCAGATAGGGATGATCGCCCGAAAAGCTAACTCAAGTTTGGGAACCCCCCGAATTCTATTCGGGGGAGGCTTCAGAGAAATATCATCCATCTGCGTCATCTGCGGACACCTCAACCTTGAGTCCACCTCATTCTTCCTGTTTGCCTTGCCACAGCCACGGTTCCTCCTCGTTAAACTGCACGGGTTCCAGCGTAATATTTTGGCGATTCTCCAGAAAGCGCATCAGGCGATCGGAGGGCAGGTAGAGCAGCAGGGGCGTGCCGACTTCAGGCAGGGAAACCTGGTTATTGGCCTCTACGAGCTGAATCTGTACCGTTGGCTCTAGCAGGTGGGCCAGGGAGAGAATCTGTCCGGCGGGCTGGTAGTCGCTCAGCAGCAAGGGGGCTTCCATCTGGTTTACAAAGGCGGCTACGTCGGGATTGCGGCGGCTCTTGGCGTAGCTCTTGTGCCACCAGACGGCGATGTGGGAGTTGACCAGGATGGAGAGGGTACCCAGGGTGGCCAGGGTGATGGCGATCGCCCGCCACCGTTTGCGCGATCGCGTTTTGGCTCTTACGGTAATGGGACGGGACACGATCTGACTGGTGAGGAAGTAGGCGATCGCCATTTGCAGCCCAAGGTAACAGGGCACCGCATAGCGGGTGATGCTGGAGCGCCTGCCTCCCAGCAGCATATCGGGGGCGAGAATGGCCAGTCCGGTGACGCCCATTAAGGTGGTGAGGAAAACGGCACTCTCCAGGGGTGCCCGCCGCCAGAGGAATACCATCGACGCGATCGCCAGAATGGCCAGCAGGTAGTGGAGAGGATTGATGGCGCTCGGCCCCTGGTTGAAGTCGGCAAAGATGCGGCTGAGATTCAGTAACCAGAACAGCGGTAGACTACCGGAGCGATCGGCGTTCACCGACTCGGTGTTGCCCAGGAACAGGTCAAAGTTCTGCAATACCACCCGCAGCCACGGCGCAAACAGCAGCAGGCTGAGCAGCGACGCCAGCAGGTAGGCGATAAACCGCTTGCCAAAGCGCACCCCTTCGACAATCAGGACGTACAGCCCGTGGCTGAAGGAGACGAAGGCCGCGAAGGGGTGGGTGTATAGCCCCAGGGCTGCGGTCAGGCTGTAGGTCATCCAGACCCAGGGGTTGTTCCAGCGCATGGCCCACAGGAGGTTGGCGCTGGAGAGCAAAATGGTCACCGTCCACAGGCTGTACTCCCGTGCTTCCTGGGCGTAGAGGATGTGGAACGGCGAGATGGCAAAGAAGGCGGTGATCGACCAGGCCACCAGGGGTGAAGCAAACAACTCCATGCTGAGCCAGAACATGCAGGGCAGCGCCAGCAGGCTGATGGTGGCCGACAGCAGGCGAATCACGGCAACGGAGTTGGGGAGCACCTGCATCCACCCCCGTGCCAGCAGGTAATAGAGCGGCGAGTGTTCTGGATGCTGGGCCAGGGCGCTGAAGGACTCCTCCAACGTTGAGCCATTGTCGGGATACTGGTACTGCGCCAGGAGTTCCCCCACGGAGCGGGTTTCCCCGGTGTAGGTGTCGGCAATGAACTGCGCCTGGGTGTAGCCCGAAATTCGCAGGGAGGTCATGGTTTCGTCGTACCAGTAAACCTTGCCCCCCAGGTTGTAAAACCGAAAAAAGATGCCCAGCACCAGCAGCACCAGGACGAGGTTGCGAAGCCAGATTGAATCCCCAAGCGACATCCACTTTTGGGTTTTACGCAGCATCATGCGGATCAGTCGGGCGATCGCTCCCGATAAGAACTATTCAGATGTAACGGTATCACAGTCTGTGGGGTAAGGAGCGCACGTAAGGCAGCCATTGAGAGTGGGAGAGTTTTCAGCGAACCGCCTGAGATTTCGCCGGGGACTGGACGGACATGCTGCTTATGTCATTTCGTTAAGAGAGTAACACCCCGGCCTTTTTCTGTGACTTATGATACAGAAAGAGGAATTTTTGAAGATCGTATGTCGATGCACTCCCTACCGTTCCCAGATAACGGCCAGCCAGTTTCAACCGCTGCCCTCTGGGCACACCTCCAGCCAGGGCACTGGATTTGTTTGGAGCACCCTCCCAGTGCGGCGGCCCATTCGGAAGCCCTGTTGCTTTGTCAGCCGTCGCCTCGCCAGTGGATTACCTGGGTGCCGGAGTATGGGGAATATTGCCTCAATTTTTGAGGCTTGCATCAGATCGCCATGCGGTTCTGGAAGTTCAGTTTTGGAAACCTTACTGTTTATATATGCCGAAATAAAAAAGGGGAATCCGCCGATGAGCCAAGCTACCCTCACCCCCTGTGCCAGCCTGCTCTACTATTGGCTGAAACTACATAGCCGTACCCATCAGTCTCTGCGCTTTGATTTTCAGTTTGACTCAAAGAATTTTCAGGCGTGGACAGGCGAATTTTTAGAAACCTCCGTGAGCCTCGCAGAAGTTCACGCCTCCCTGGAGCAGCTCAGTCGCCTGAAGCTGGTGAAGCTCGATGGCAACTACGTCACTCTGGTGCAAAACCACAGCCACAGGCGCGTGCGGCTCCACCCCCTCCCCCGCCATCTTCTGCCCTGCCATCGTCCCTCCCCCTGGCTGATGGGAGCCTTCATCTCGCTGGTGGCACTGGTAATGTGGAGTGGCATCTCCATGCTGTCATCCCCTTCGACAACCCAGGACACCGATCCCCCCCTCAGCCTCCATCCCTTCACCGTTTTGGGCGAGTAGGGGCAAATGGCCATTTGCCCTGATAGGTTGATATCCCACTGGTAACGCACCAACCTTTTCGCCATTCCCCCCACAGGCCAGGAAACATCCCTGCCATCAGCCCGTCATTTCCAGTGGGTGGTGATCAACGGGGGCGATCGCCACCCTTCTCAAAACCCTGCGGCCCTTTCTCAAACACCTCTGGCAGAATGGGGAAGTAGGCATCTCCTGGGAGAGGTGCGGTTCCGTTTGCGGAGGTTTTTGACTTGACCCCATCCCCCAACCCCTTTCTGTCGCTTCAGTATGAGCCTGCCTTTGAATCCTTGGGAGCCGACTACTCAGATGTCGTCGCGGCAGCCGATTTCCCCCAGCACACTTTGAGATTTCGCAACGACAGCCTGCTGGAGACGATTGGGCTGGACCCGGCCCAGGTGGCGGATGAGGACTTTGTGGAGGCGTTTGGGCGGTTTCACGGGCGATCGCCCCTCCTGGCCATGCGCTACCACGGGCACCAGTTTGGCGTGTATAACCCCTATTTGGGAGACGGGCGGGGCTTTCTCTACGGCCAGGTGTGGGGCAGGGACGGCAACCTGTACGACTTTGGCACCAAAGGCTCGGGCACCACGCCCTATTCCCGTGGGGGGGATGGTCGATTGACTTTGAAGGGGGGCGTGCGGGAAGCGATCGCCGCTGAAGCCCTCCATGCCTACGGAGTGAACACCTCCCGCTGCCTGAGCCTGGTCGAAACAGGCGAGTCTCTCTGGCGGGGGGATGAGCCTTCGCCGACGCGATCGTGCGTGATGGTGCGGTTCAGCCACTCCCACATCCGCTTCGGCACCTTTGAGCGGCTCCATTACCACGATCGCCCCGACTTAGCCACCAAGCTGCTCGACCACATCATCACCTACTATTACCCCCACCTCCAGGATCAGGCCGATGCCTATCCCCGCTTCTACGCTGAGCTGGTGCAGCGCACGGCGACTCTGGTGGCCCAGTGGATGGCGGTGGGCTTCTGCCACGCCGTTTTGAACACGGACAATATGTCCATCACCGGGGAGAGCTTCGACTACGGCCCCTACGCCTTTATCCAGGACTTCAACCCCCGCTTCACCGCCGCCTACTTCGACGACATGGGCCGCTACAGCTACAGCAACCAGCCCCGCATGTGCCGCTGGAACCTGGAAACGCTGCTGCTGGTGCTCAAGTACGTCATCCCCGCTGAGGAGATGGAGGCAGGACTGGCGGAGTACGAAAGCCACTACCAGGCGGCCTATCGGCGGCTCATGCTGAATAAGCTGGGCTTTGCCGACCTGCCCCCGGAGCTGGCCGATGACCTGATTGCCGCCACCCTCCAGCTTTTGTTTGAAACGAAGGTGATTTATCACGACTTTTTCCTGCGGCTGCGGCGGAGCTTTGCCCCCAGATGGCAGACGGATCGGCAGACCATCCCCCTAGAGGCGCTGATTCCCGACCCTGGAAGCATTGAAAACAATAATGTGAACCAGTGCTTTGACCAGTGGCAACGGCTTTATTATGCGGCCCTGGGGCGATCGCCCCAACCCTCCCCCGACGAGATTTCCCGCCGTCTGGCCCAGCACAACCCCGATCTGGTGCCCATCCGCGCCGAGATTGAAGCCATCTGGGAACCCATCGTCACCGAAGATAACTGGGAGCCGTTTTACGGCTTAATTAAGGGCATTCGCAGCTCAGTCGGATAATTCTCCAGCTAAACGGTCATGGATTCGCAATTTTCAGCGCCCAAGCTGAAAGAGGGTGGTACAATAGCCGACAAGCTAGGGGTGCCTGAGTCTTCCAGGCTGAGATTACACCCTTGGAACCTGAGACTGGTTAGCACCAGCGCAGGGAAGCTACTTATCAGAGGAAACGAAATATGAGAGCAAACTGGGTCGCAACGCGGCGCGGACACGCCAACGTGTCTCAAATGCACTATGCCCGCCAAGGTTTGGTGACTGAGGAGATGCGCTATGTCGCGCAGCGGGAGAATTTGTCCGTAGACCTGATTCGCGATGAGGTGGCGCGGGGGCGCATGATTATCCCCGCCAACATCAACCACACGAATCTGGAACCCATGTGCATCGGCATCGCCTCCAAGTGCAAGGTGAATGCCAACATTGGCGCATCCCCCAATTCCTCTGGTCTAGACGAGGAATTGGCCAAGCTCAATCTGGCGGTGAAGTACGGGGCCGATACTGTGATGGATCTGTCCACCGGGGGCGGCGATCTGGACGCCATCCGCACCGCCATCATCCAGGCATCCCCGGTGCCCATCGGCACGGTGCCCGTTTATCAAGCCCTGGAGCGGGTCCACGGCAATGTAGAGAACCTCACTGCCGATGACTTCCTCCACGTGATCGAAACCCACGCCCAGCAGGGGGTGGACTACATGACCATCCACGCCGGGATTCTGATGGAGCACCTGCCCCTGGTGCGCAACCGAATTACGGGCATCGTCTCCCGGGGCGGCGGCATTCTGGCCCGCTGGATGCTGCACCATCACAAGCAAAACCCCCTCTACACCCACTTCAAGGACATCATTGAGATCTTCAAAAAGTACGATGTGTCCTTCAGCCTGGGGGATTCCCTGCGTCCGGGCTGCCAGCACGATGCCTCCGACGAGGCCCAACTGGCGGAACTGAAGACCCTGGGGCAGCTCACCCGCCGCGCCTGGGAGGATGACGTGCAGGTGATGGTGGAGGGGCCGGGCCATGTGCCGATGGATCAGATTGAGTTCAATGTGCGCAAGCAGATGGAGGAGTGCTCGGAAGCGCCCTTCTACGTGCTGGGGCCATTGGTGACGGACATTGCGCCGGGGTATGACCACATTACCTCTGCGATTGGGGCGGCGATCGCCGGCTGGCACGGCACCGCCATGCTCTGCTACGTCACCCCCAAAGAACACCTGGGCCTGCCCAATGCTGAGGACGTGCGGGCGGGACTGATCGCCTACAAAATTGCCGCCCATGCCGCTGATATTGCCCGTCATCGTCCGGGGGCGCGCGATCGCGACGATGAACTCTCCCACGCCCGCTACAACTTTGACTGGAACCGCCAGTTCGAACTCTCCCTCGACCCCGACCGGGCACGGGAATATCACGATGAAACCCTCCCGGCAGATATCTATAAGACTGCGGAGTTCTGCTCCATGTGCGGTCCCAAGTTCTGCCCCATGCAAACCAAGGTGGATGCGGATGCGCTGACAGAGCTAGAGAAGTATCTGGCTGCCCAGCCCACTGCATAAGATATCTGCAGCTAGCTCAAAGCTACATTGCCCGTCATCCCCCAACCCCCTTTCCCAGGGAGAAAGGGAGCCGAGTTCAAAGCCCTGAGCAACAACTGGTTCAAGTCGTTGCTCAGGCTGCTGATTGCTGTCGTAACCGGAGTGTAACCCGCTTAGCCCCTCTTCAAAAATTGCCCAGGTTCGTCCCTGACAGAACTTCGCGAATTTACCCACGAGGGGTGACATTCAGTGATAATCTGAGAGTTGGCAAATTCAGCCATATCCTTCTTTTGAGTCCCTTCAAAAGCTGAACATACAAATAGGCGTAAGCATGGTCACCACAGCAGAGAAGACAAACGTAGGCTATATTTCTCAAATTATTGGGCCGGTTTTAGATGTGCGTTTCCCCTCTGGGGAAATGCCCCAAATCTACAACGCCCTCAAAATCAGCGGAACCAATCCGGCTGGAAACGAAGTTGCCGTTACCTGCGAAGTGCAGCAGCTTCTCGGTGATAACCAGGTGCGTGCGGTCGCAATGAGTTCTACAGACGGCCTCATTCGCGGCATGGAAGTGGTAGATCTGGGCGCGCCCATCAGCGTTCCGGTAGGCACCACCACCCTTGGGCGGATTTTCAACGTGCTGGGTGAGCCAGTGGACGAGAAAGGCCCGGTTAACTATGACGAAACCTTCCCCATCCACCGGAGTGCGCCCAAGCTGACCGAGCTGGAAACCAAGCCTGCGGTCTTTGAAACTGGCATTAAGGTCATTGACCTGCTTGCACCCTACCGTCGTGGCGGTAAGGTCGGTCTGTTTGGCGGTGCCGGGGTCGGCAAAACGGTGTTGATTCAAGAGTTGATCAACAACATCGCGAAGGAGCACGGGGGCGTATCTGTCTTCGGTGGTGTGGGCGAGCGCACCCGCGAAGGAAACGACCTCTACAACGAATTCATCGACTCTGGAGTCATCAACTCCGAAAATCTGGCAGAGTCCAAAGTGGCTCTGGTTTACGGCCAGATGAACGAACCCCCCGGTGCCCGCATGCGGGTGGGGCTGTCGGCGCTAACCATGGCTGAATATTTCCGGGACGTCAACAAGCAGGACGTGCTCCTGTTCATCGACAACATCTTCCGCTTTGTGCAGGCCGGGTCTGAAGTGTCTGCGCTCCTCGGACGGATGCCCTCTGCGGTAGGTTATCAGCCCACCCTGGGGACGGAGATGGGCGACCTGCAAGAGCGCATTACCTCCACTACGGAAGGCTCGATTACGTCCATTCAGGCGGTTTACGTACCAGCAGACGACCTCACTGACCCCGCCCCTGCTACCACCTTTGCCCACCTGGACGCTACCACCGTGCTGTCACGGGCGCTGGCCGCTAAGGCAATTTATCCGGCGGTAGATCCCCTCGACTCCACCTCGACCATGCTGCAGCCAGCGATTGTGGGCGAAGAGCACTACCAGACCGCCCGTGCCGTACAGGCCACCCTGCAGCGCTATAAAGAACTCCAGGACATCATCGCCATCCTCGGTCTGGATGAACTGTCTGAGGACGATCGCCTGACGGTGGCCCGTGCCCGTAAGATCGAGCGCTTCCTGTCCCAGCCGTTCTTTGTGGCGGAGGTGTTCACGGGGCTTCCTGGTCAGTACGTCAGCCTGGCAGATAACATCAAGGGCTTCAAGATGATCCTTTCAGGTGAGCTGGATGATCTGCCGGAGCAGGCCTTCTATCTGGTTGGCAACATCGACATGGTGCTGGAGAAGGCCGAGAAAATCCGGGCTGAAAACAAGTAAGGATTCCCCATAGCTGGGGTATGGGGCTGCCATGCCCCGACTGGAGGAATTTGTAGACCATAAATATGACGTTGAACCAACGGAACACACACTATGCCACTCACTGTTAGAGTCATTGCTCCCGACAAAACCGTCTGGGATGCGGATGCGGAGGAAGTGATTCTTCCCAGCACGACGGGGCAGTTAGGAATTTTGTCAGGCCACGCGCCGCTGTTAACCGCCCTCGAAACCGGGGTCATGCGAGTGCGGGAGAATAAAGACTGGGTGCCGATCGCCCTCATGGGAGGGTTCGCTGAGGTCGAGAATAACGAAGTCACGATTCTGGTGAACGGCGCAGAGCGGGGGCGAGACATCAACCTGGAAGAGGCCAAAGCCGCCTATGCGGAGGCAGAAGCCCGGTCTAACCGCACCCAGGATGTCAGCCGTCAGGAAAAGATTCAGGCTACTCAGGCGCTGAAGCGTGCCCGTGCCCGTCTTCAGGCGGCAGGCGGGATGAAGTAAGGGCAACACCTTCGGAAATCGTCTGCCACTGGAGTGCCTGCTTCAACCCTTTAAACAGACAATCCCCGGACTCGCAAGAATCCAGGGATTGATTTTTTTAATTGTGCCTTTGGCGCTTCAGGAAGTAGGCCGTTTGAAAGGGCGCTCTAGGCTTCTCGACGCAAAGCACCCTCAATGCGGTTAAATTCCATCTCCAGCCGATTCTTCAGCTTTTCGGGAACCGGGCGGTTAGGGTAGGAGCTGTAGTGACCCGCCAGGGAATTCAATGCCGTGCGCATGGTGGTGTAGGAGCTGAGCTTGGTCACGGAGGTGTCGCGCCGGTAGAGGGCCGCAAAATCGTTGATAGCTTCGCGGGCTTTGACTTGGGCAGTGGCCTTTTCGGGAGCATCGTCGGGCAGCTCCAGCGCTGTCCTCAAGGTTTCAATAACGGTCAGGGTATCGTCGCGGTAGCTGCCCGACAGGCCCGATGGGGTCGAGGTAGAGCAGCCCGTCAGGCCAACGACAACAACCAGGACAAAAGCCAGTAAGCGAGAAAACAGCTTTTTCATAAAACCTCAGCAGGTAAACATAGCAAAAGCAGGTGCAGCCAGGAGGGGCGATCGCCGCCAGAATCGTAAAAAGATTAATTTGTAGCGCGCCTTACTAATTTTGGCGCTTACGTCAGTCTACCACCAGGTAAATCGCTTGAGATACCGCCCAGGAGCGATCGCCATGCTAGGTAGGTCAGCACAATTAAATTCATGTTAGAGAACCGGGGCGCTCCCCCGGTTCTCTAACCTTCGTTTTTCAATGCAGTTCTACTTATAGCCTGTTTAACTGACAAAACCTGATCCCTTAACCCGTTATTCTCTTATGACAAAAGAATCTATGCGCCCGCCCACCATTGATCTCCGTAGCGACACCGTTACCCAGCCCACCCCTGCCATGCGCGAGGCGATCGCCCATGCCCCCGTTGGCGACGATGTCCTTGGGGATGACCCAACCGTGCTCGAACTGGAGCGCTTCGTGGCTGACCTCCTGGGTAAGGAAGCTGCTGTCTACATGCCCTCCGGCACCATGACCAATCAGGTCGCCCTGCGAGTTCACACCGAACCGGGGGACGAAGTGGTGCTGGATGCGCAGGCCCACGTTTACTACTATGAAGGCGGCGCACCGGCTGCCCTGTCTGGCGTAACCTGTCGGCTGATTCAGGGCGATCGCGGCATCTTTACCGCCGAGGATCTGGTGAACGGCCTGCGCCCCAACAATATCCACCATCCCCGTACCCGCCTGGTCTGCCTCGAAAATACCCACAACCGGGGCGGCGGGCGTATTTTTCCCCTTGATCAGATTCAGGCGATCGCCCAGGTTTGCCGCCAGCGCAATTTACGGCTCCACCTTGATGGTGCGCGCCTCTGGAACGCCTGCGTGGCCACAGGCATTTCTGAAGCGGACTACGCTGCACCTTTCGATACCGTCAGCGTCTGCTTCTCCAAAGGGCTGGGTGCTCCCGTAGGGTCTGCCCTGGCGGGGTCTGCTGAGCTGATTCAGCGGGCACGGCGGTTCCGCAAAATGTTTGGCGGCGCAATGCGACAGGCCGGTATCATCGCCGCCGGTGCCCTTTATGCCGTTCAGCACCACCGCGATCGCCTGGTTGTGGATCACGCCCATGCCAAACGGTTGGCGATCGCCCTCCACCAGATTGACGGCATCGACCTTGACCCCGATGACGTGCAAACCAACATACTCTTCTTGAACACGGGCGATGTCTCCGCTGCGGACCTGGCCCGCACCCTCGCGGATTTGGGCGTTGCCGTTCTGCCTACGGGTACCCACCGCATCCGGGCCGTAACCAGCCTCATGGTTAGCCAGGACCAGATCGACCAGGTGCCGCCGCTCGTCGAGAAGGCACTCCACCTTGTTAGGGGAGCCAATATGGTTTAAAGTGATAATCATTCTCAAAATCATTCTCACGGGTTTGTCACCATGCAGATACATGGAACACTGGGTCGGTTGACGGCGGTCGTCGCCTCGGCGATCGCCCTGGGATTGGGGAGCTGCGGCCCGTCTCCCACCCCTACAGAAGAAACCACATCTCTGGAAGGCAACCCGCCAGCCGCAGAAGCGGCGCTGCAGGTGGTTACCACCTTTCTGCCCATGACCCAGTTCACTAAAGCCGTGGTGGGCGATCGCGCCGAAGTGACCCAGCTTTTGCCCACCAATGTGGGGCCGCATGACTATCAGGCCAAGCCAGAGGATGCACTGGCGATCGCCAATGCCGATGTGCTGGTGCAAAACGGCCTGGAGCTGGAATTTTTCCTGGAAGACCTGATTGCCAACGCCGGGGACACTGACCTCGTGATCATCGACTCCAGCGAGGGAATCAATACCCTGGTGTTTGAAGAAGCAGGCCACAGCCACGCTGAAGAAGATCACGACCATGACCATGACCACGCCGAGGGCGAAGACCATGACCACGCCGAGGGCGAAGACCACGACTCTGACCCAACCGCCCAGGCCAAGGACGACCACCATCACCACGGCGAATTCGACCCCCATGTGTGGCTTGACCCCAAGCGGGCCATTGATCAGGTGGAAAATATCCGGGATGGTTTGATTGCCGTTGATCCCGAAGGCGAAGCGGAGTACACCGCCAATGCGGCGGCTTACATTGAACAGCTTCAAACCCTGGATACCGACATCGCTGAGCTGCTGGCACCCTATGCGGGACAAACCTTTGTCTCCTTCCACGACTTTGCTTTCTACTTTGCCGACAGCTATGGCCTGAATGCGGAGTACCTGGTGGATATTCCCGAGGAAAACCCCTCCCCGGAGGACGTGCGCCGCATCATTGAAATCACCCAGGCCGAAAATATCAAAGCCTTGCTAACCGAGCCGCAGGCCGGGGAGGAAGCCTTTGATTCCCTGGCCAAAGATTTAAACGTGCAGGTCAGCGTCTTTGACCCAATGGAAACGGGCGAGCCCGCCGCCACCGAACCGGAATACTACCTGACCATCATGCGCCAAAACGCCGCCAGCCTCAAAGACGCCTTTGGCGACTCGCCCCAATCCTGGCTTTACCCTTGGCTGCTGCAACCCGTCGCCACCTTACCGCAGCGGACTTCTCAATGGTTTTAGGAGGGCAGGCTTTGCAAGACGCCATGATCTCCGAACCCTGCCCCAGCAATGCGGTGGTGGCGGTGGAGGGGTTAACGGTTCACCGGGAGGGGCGGGCAGTGGTGCAGAATGTTTCTTTCTCCCTAATGCCCGGCAGCGATACCGCCGTGGTTGGCCCCAATGGTGCCGGTAAAAGTACGCTGGTGCAGGCCCTGCTGGGGATTTTGCCCCGGCAGTCGGGGGATGTTTGGATTTTGGGGGCACCTTTGAGCCGCAAAGGAAAGCTTCCGGCTCTGGTGCGTCAGCAAATTGCCTACCTGCCGCAAAGCTTTCTGGTGGATCGACGCATTCCCATTACCGTTGAGGAAGTAGTGGGTTTGGGGTGGGATCACCTGGGGCTGCAACTGCCCTGGAGCGGCGATCGCCCCCGCCATCAAGCCATTCGCCATGCGTTGACCCAGGTGGACGCCTGGCACCTCCGCAAACAGCTCATCAGCAGTCTTTCTGGAGGAGAAACTAAGCGGGTGTTGCTGGCCTATTGCCTGGTACGCCCCCGACAGTTGTTGATTCTGGATGAGGCCCCGGCAGGGCTGGACGTCTTGGGGGAGGGGGAGTTTTACCAGTTGCTGAACCAGCTCAAGCGGGAGGAAGGTTGGGCTATTCTGCAAATCTCCCACGACCTGGACATGGTGCGCCAGAACTGCGATCGCGTCATCTGCCTCAACCAAACCATCCGCTGCCAGGGCACACCCGAAACTACCCTCTCCGCCGAAAATCTTTCAGCCACCTATGGATCAGGCTTTGTCCGCTATCACCATTCCTGCTGAACGCCGGTCTGCTCCCCCACCCGGTCAGCACGTCTGTTTTATCCGCAGATGGCGCAGATGGCGCAGATGGGCGCAGATGCAGAATTGGAGGTAGTAGAACGCGCGACGCAAGGTTTTGAGACAATTCACATCAGGCCTGACTCCTGACTCCTGACTCCTGACTCCTGACTCCTGACTCCTGGCTCCCAAAACCACTACTTTTTTCCGCTTTAAGTTGATACCCTGACGAAAAGAGAGTTTCTGACCTGACCGACTCTTCCCCGTTTTGCAGCATTGAAACACCCATGATTCCCCCCCAGCAAGCCGAAACGCTGATTTTGCAGCAAACCGTCCCCCTCGACCCCGAAACTGACCGGGACACCGTCGATCTGCTCGCCGCCAACGGTCGCATCCTTGCCGCCACTGTGACCAGTGATCTGGACTTTCCCCACTGGGACAATTCGGCGATGGACGGCTATGCCGTGCGCTTTGCTGACGTGGAAGCCATCCGTGAGAACCATCCCGCTACCCTGACGGTGGTGGAAACCATTCCCGCAGGCTATCAGCCCCAACAGACTATCCAGCCGGGACAGGCGGCTCGCATCTTTACCGGCTCCGTCATGCCCGCTGGGGCCGATACAATCGTGATTCAGGAGAACACAAAGCAGGAGGGCGATCGCGTCACTATCCTCACCGCCCCCCAGCCCAAAGCCTTCGTCCGCCACCGGGCGTCTTTCTACCGGGCTGGAGAACCGCTGCTATCAGCGGGAATGGTGCTGGGATCGGCGGAGATTGCCGTGCTGGCGGCGGCCCAGTGTCCCACCGTTCCCGTATTTCGTCGCCCCCGCGTGGCCATCCTCTCCACCGGCAACGAACTGGTCACCCCCGACCAGCCCCTCCAACCCGGACAGATTGTGGATTCCAACCAGTACGCCCTGGCGGCTCTGGTGCAGTCGGTGGGGGCAGAACCGATTTGTCTGGGCATCGTCCGGGATGAACCGGAGACGCTGCGGGGGGCGATCGCCCAGGCCCTCACCCAGGCCGACCTGATCCTCTCCTCCGGGGGCGTCTCCGTAGGCGACTACGACTATGTCGATCAAATCCTGGCCGACCTGGAAGCCGAGATCCACATCCGCGCCGTCGCCGTCAAACCCGGCAAGCCCCTGACCGTCGCTACCTTTCCCGCTCTCAGCCGTCCCATTCTCTACTTCGGCCTCCCCGGTAACCCCGCTTCGGCCCTGGTCGGCTTCTGGCGCTTTGTCGCCCCCGCCCTGCGCAAGCTGTCGGGACGGCAGTCCGGCTGGGAACCTGTGTTTATCCAGGGGCGATCGCCCCACGAGCTACGGGCGGGCGGCCAGCGGGAAACCTACCTGTGGGGCCAACTCCAGGTCGTGAATGGCGACTACGAGTTCCATCTGGCGGGGGGCAGCCACAGCTCCGGCAACCTCATCAACCTGGCCCAAACCAATGCGCTGGCAGTGCTTCCCATCGGTACAGCTCAAATTCCGGCTGGGGGATGGGTGCAGGTGATGTTGTTGGGGGGGGCGATCGCCTAAACCAGAATCTCTGCCGTCGAACCCCAAATCCATCCTGGCGAAAGGGCAATTCGGCTGCTACAATTATTAATCGTCCTTGCCGATGTGGCTCAGTGGTAGAGCACTCGATTCGTAATCGAGCGGTCGCGGGTTCAAATCCCGCCATCGGCTTCTAGATAAATCAAGGCTTTCGCCTCATTGGGTAAGGGTTTCGGCGATCGCCACCTGCGGGGGTGACTCACTCGCGTTGGACATTTTTGGACACTTTTGAGCAGGTTTGGAAGGCAGTTTGAGATAAGGTTTGAGATAAACTTGGGATAAGATATCGAGGTAAGCCGACGCCGCAGCGCCACGGGTGAGCCATGAAATCCGGTAACCTCAGAACCCGACGGAAGGCAAAAGTCGGGACTGTTACAGTTCGTAACTCCAATAATCGTCTCCAGCTCGTCTTCACCTACCTGGGCAAGCGCCACTTCGTCTCGCTCGGGCTGGCCTATAGTCCCCTCAACCTGCGAAAGGCCCAGGAGATTGCCTTCGAAGTCCAGCGGGACATTGAGTACGGTGAATTCGATGCCACTTATCAGAAATATCGCTCCCTCAGTAACCCCACCCCCGATGCAACGCCGTCTGGTCGCCGCTCCAAGCTGGTCACCCTGTGGGAAAAGTATGTGGAGTACCTGAGGCCAAATGCGTCTCCCAAGACGATCAACGGCACCTATGACCCGGTCACGGCCCATCTACAGAAGTGCAAAACCGATGGACTGCTCGACCCCCTGAAGTTTCGGCAGGAATTGCTCAAGGTGACGACCCAGTCGCAGGCGCGGCGGACGTTGATGCAGCTTTCAGCGGCCTGCAAGTGGGGCTTGAAGCACCGGATGGTGGCTGCCAATCCCTTCGAAGGGATGTATCTGGAGCTGGAACCGACCAAAGCTCCACCGCCGGTCGCCTACTCTGCGGAAGAACGCGACCAGATTATCCACGCCTTCGAGACGCACCAGGGCAGGGGCTTCAGCTATCGGCACTACGCCCCGTTTGTGAAATTCCTCTTCTGGACAGGTTGTCGTCCCTGCGAGGCGGTTGGCTTGCGCTGGGGGAGTGTGACTCCCGATTGTGATAAAGTCCACTTTCACGAGAGCATTGTTGAGGTTTCCGGCAAGAAGGAGCGGCGGCAGGAGACCAAGACGAGTGTCAAGCGCTGGTTTACCTGTACTCCTCGGCTACAGGTGCTACTGCAATCCATTCGCCCTGAGTCTCCAGACCCGGATGCTCTGGTCTTCCCGGCTCCGAAAGGTGGCGCGATCAGCGAGAAGAACTTCAATCAGCGGGGTTGGCACGAGATTGTCAGCAGTCTCGGGTTGCAGAGCAAGGAGGGCATCGACATGACGCCCTACAACTGCCGGGATACCTTCATCACTTTGCAGGCTTTGGCCGGGTACTCCTCGACGACGATTGCCCGATGGGTCGGCAATTCTTCCAAGGTGATTGAGGAACGGTACCTCGACAAGCTCAAGATGGCCAAGCTCCGTCCGGCTG
>JAYKGU010000223.1:0-29300 GCA_035285585.1 Synechococcales cyanobacterium | reverse complement strand
AGCAAAATGTATTCTAAGTTATTTATTTGGAAATCATTTGGTGGCAGTGCAAACGGCAGTGAATGCAGCAAACTATGCTGAGTCTGCCATTGGAATAACTGCTGCAGTTCACAATTTTTATTATTCTCTTTGCTTATTGTCTGAATATACTGATTCCTCTGCTTTAACAGATAGTTGTCTATCGGTTATAAACATAAATCACCAGTCTCTACTAGTCCAAGTAGAAGCCAATCAAGAAATAATGAAAGAATGGGCAGCTCACGCCCCTCAAAACTTTGAACATAAATATAGCCTGGTTGCAGCAGAACGATATCATGCATTAAAGCAAAGAGCGGAAGCAATAGATTTATATGACTGCGCCATTGCCAAGGCCAAGGCAAATGGTTACATTCAAGAAGAGGCCCTCGCCAACGAATTAGCTGCTAAGTTTTATCTGGGCTGGGGCAAGGAGAAGGTTGCCGCCAGCTATATGCAGGAAGCCTACTATTGCTATGCTCGTTGGGGCGCAAAAGCCAAAGTTCAAGATTTAGAGCATCGTTATCCTGGCCTACTCGCACCAATATTACAGCAACAACAGACCCCGCTATCGCTTAATGAAACCGTTTTTACATTAGATTCTCCAAGAACAACTGCTTTGCCAACTTCCGGTACGCAGTCTTCCAGTTCCGGCAGCACCAGTATTTCTGATGCCCTTGATCTGACTAGTGTACTGAAAGCCTCTCAAACCCTTTCCAGGGAAATTCAACTCGGCAAACTTCTGGCAACCTTGCTGCACATTGTTCTGGAAAATGCTGGGGCAGATAAAGGAGCCTTGCTGATGCCGCAAAGACAGCAGTGGTTTGTAGAAGCTATTGCTACTGTCGATCAACCTGCAATTATACAATCCATTGCTCTGTCCGATAGTCTGGAGATTCCCCAAAGCCTGATTCACCTGGTCAAACGCAGTCTGCAACCAGTCGTGGTTGCGGATGCTGCAGCCCATCCTACGTTTGCCACAGATGTCTATGTGATGGAACAGTGCCCTAAAAGTCTGCTAGGTGCTCCCATCCTCCAGCAGGGTAAACTCGTTGCTATCCTGTACCTGGAGAATCATGTCACCATTGGTGCCTTTACAAGCGATCGCATCGAGCTGTTAAACGTCCTCTGCACTCAAGCCGCCATTTCGTTGGAAAATGCCCGCCTCTATCAACAAGCCCAAACCTATGCTCAACAGCTTGAACAATCCCATCTGCAAATCGTGCAAAGTGAAAAAATGGCATCGCTGGGGAACTTGGTGGCAGGGGTAGCCCACGAAGTTAATAATCCGCTTGGCTTTCTTATTGGTAGCCTTGGCAATGCCAAAGACTACATACAAGACCTATTCGAACACTTGACACTTTATCAACAACACTATCCTAATCCTGCTGCACCGATTCAAGACCATGTGGAAGACATCGACCTGAGATTTCTCATTGGCGACCTACCCAAGGTATTGGACTCAATGCAGGAAGCCGTCAGTCGCATCAAATCCATTAGCAACAGCCTTCGCACCTTTTCTCGTGCCGACACTGACTATAAAGTTAGTGCGAACTTACATGAAGGGATTGACAGTACGCTCCTGATTCTCAAGTATCGGCTCAAGGCGAATGAGTTCCGTCCAGAGATCAAAGTACTGAAAGCGTATGGCGATTTGCCTCTAATCGCCTGTTTTCCTGGTCAGCTCAACCAGGTATTTATGAATATCCTGGCCAATGCCATCGATATGTTTGATGAAGTGGCCCAGCAATTGTCTCCTGCTCCTCTGCAAAACCTTCCGACCATTACAATTAGAACTGCGTTACTGGAAGGAAACGCTGCAGAAATTTGTATTGGTGATAATGGAAAAGGTATGACCGACGAAGTGAAAGCCAAAATTTTCGACCATTTATTTACAACCAAAGGGGTAGGAAAAGGAACAGGATTAGGATTGGCGATCGCCCGTCAAATCATCGAAGAAAAGCATGGAGGGAAAATTTCCTGTCATTCTACCCCTGGAATAGGGACTGAGTTTGTAATTGAGATTCCTCTATCCTGACCCCAGATCCATCCGTGAATTTTATATGTCTGCTTCAAGTGTTTAAGCATCTGGACATCATAAAGTAAGTGGGGTGCGCCCCCCAGCGGGGGCACACCCCAGGGGTATCAACTTAAGGCGGGACAGTGGGGCGCACAGCGCCCCACTGTCCCGTTAATTTTGTCCCGCTTTAAGCGGGAACCCCACCCCAGCATAGCGTCGTTTATTTATGGCTACCTACTTAGTCTGCGTATTGACCGTCAAGCCAGCATAGTCGGTCGTCTCGTCTATTATCCTAACTTTTTAAGATAACTCTAATGAATCCTCAATCTCATCCATCTGAAGTACAATTTATATAAAATAAGTGCGATTGCCCTGCTTTCATTAAGTTGCCTATGATGCGTAAAGTAATACTAAATTTGGCGTAAAAAAATATGCTAGAGAGCTTTTTAATTATCTCTTTCAACCAGATCTAAAAAGAATTTTGCGTGGAAATACTATTGAATTTACTTGCCGAAAAAAATAGATTTAACTAAACAGGTTATGAAGAAATTCCTTCGTTGGAATAAAGTCAAATAAAGCTTCTGATTTGTGAGTTGCTTGATTGCTACAGCTTTTCTAAAATTTTTTCGTTTTACATCAAAGTTCAGAAAGGCGTTTGCATCTTACCCAAAGGTGAAGTGAATTATGGTGAATTATGTAAGCAGTGTTTCCAAACCCGTAAAAGGCATTTCAGCCAGCCAATTAGCAACTCAATTTCAAATAGCTGCTAAATCTCACTTCAGTGGTAAGCTAGACTTTTTGGCCTCTGACGGGAAGCAATGGAGCCTTTACTTTCGACTTGGTCGTCTAATTTGGACAGCAAGTAGTGAACATCGATTTCGCCGTTGGCATCGGCTACTAAAACAATTTTGTCCGACGATCCAGCCCCAAGCCATTCGATTACAGGAACAGGAGTTTCCCTTTTATTGGGAATATCTGGTGCTATCAGTATTGTTCAAGCGCCAGCATATAAACCGTGAGCAGGCGATCGCCCTAATTCAGGCGGTTGCTTTTGAGGTTTTATTCGACTTGCTCTATGAAAGTGAGCAAATCGTTGAAAGCGGCTATGTGTACGACAAGCAAGAAGAATTTAACGATCCCCTTGCTCCATTTAATGCCGAACAGCTCTTGGCACAAGTGCAACAAGATTTGAACGCTTGGTACAATGCTGGCTTAGTTCATTATTCTCCCAATGCCGCACCCATTATTAAGCGCCCCGATGAGTTGAAACGCAGTGTTTCTACAAAACGATATCTGGCGCTTGAATCATTAATTAATGGCAATACAACTTTGCGAGATATCTCAAGAGTAACGGGGCAAGATCTGCTCAATCTGACACGCGTTTTGGCTCCTTATTTTCAGCGGGATGTGATGGTTTTAAAGCAGGTTCCAGACTTCCCTGAACCTTGTGATGCCAGTTCTCCAACAGTAGCAGACCCTCCAGAAGAGCCAGAAGCCACTGTCGATTCGAATGCTCCCCTCATTATTTGTATTGATGACAGTCCGCAGGTTTGTAAATCAATGAGGCAAATTATTCAATCTGCTGGTTACCGTTATCTCAACATTGAAGATTCAGTTCAGGCTCTGCCACTGTTGTTAGAAAACAAACCCAGTTTGATTTTTCTAGATCTCGTGATGCCGATTGCCAGCGGCTATGAAATATGTGCTCAAATTCGCCGGATTTCAGTACTTAAGAATGTTCCCATCGTTATTCTGACAGGCAAGGATGGGATTGTTGATCGAGTCCGTGCCAAGGTCGTTGGAGCTTCTGATTTTCTGGCAAAACCTGTAAATTCGGTAAGAGTACTGGAAATCGTCCACCAACACCTTCCCCTACCTTCAGATGCTGCTTCGGATATCGTCACGCCGGAAAACAGCCGTACTGCTGTGAAGCTACCCAAACCGCCGGAAGAGAGCTACGACATGGGTGAAACGACAGCGCTGCTGATTCAACAAAGTATGAGGAACGCTTCTGCCTCTTTATAGCTAAGTGCTCAAGCACAATTAGTTACATTTTGTGAGGGTGTGCGCCTGCGCCAGGGGTGCATACCCAAGAAAACAATTTCGCTCAACTACTTAGTTTTGATTCAACATTCTTTCACCCATGAGCATCTAACCTATGAGTATCGTTTTGCTAGTTGAAGACAGTTTGACAGAATCCGAAATATTGACTCGCTATCTTCGAGAAGCTGGTCTCTTTGTGATCAGTGCGAAGAGTAGCGAGGAAGCCCAAGCTCAATTGAAGAAGCAAAGGCCCAATCTGATTGTCCTGGATGTAATTTTACCAGGGCAAAGCGGCTTTGAATTTTGCCACGAGTTGAAAGCAAATCAGTTCACTAAACACATTCCTATCATCATCTGCTCAACTAAAAATACTGATGCAGACAAGGTTTGGGGTGGCATGTTAGGGGCAGACGCCTATTTCCCTAAACCGGTCAATCAAGAGGAATTTCTGCAAGCGGTACGCCGCCTGATGAGGAGAGCAGCATGACGCGATCGCCAACGTCTGGCGATCGCCAGAACCAAAGCCAGGCTCACCTGCTACAACTGGCACATCAGGGTGATACAGTGGCGATCGCCGCCTTAATGAATCGCCATCTAAACCGCCAGCAGATGAGCGCTCAAGTAGATTGGGAGGGAAATCGGCTCCATATTCTCATTACGGCAGTTCGTCCACCCAATCCGGAACTGCTGACCAGTGCCCTTTGCCGCGCGTTTTTGAAGCTGCAAATCTCCACGCTCAAAACGCTGAAGGTCAGTTGCCAGGAAGCTGATACCTGCCGGATAGTGTGGAGTCAGGAACGGGCGATCGCTTCCAACAGCGCCATTAATTCAGCAACATCAGCGCAGAGTTTGAACTCGACACGACAACCACCTGCAGCACCGATTTCCATACAGGATTGGCTGAACCAGAAAGCCCAAGCATCCCTGGCCGATCTCATTCAGCCAATCTCGGCAACAAGTGATCTCGAGGCAGAACTGCGATTTCTGCGTTTTTCCTTCAACACTTCAGAAACTGCGCTTCTTCCTCTAAACAGTATCCGACAGGTAATGAAGGTACAGCCGCAGAACCTTGTGCTGGTTCCCGATATGCCAGCCTTTGTCGTGGGTATCTGTAACTTTCATGGTGAAATACTGTGGATGGTGGATCTGGGCCTGCAGCTTGGGTTTCAGGAAGCCACCGCTGGTCGAGATGGTCTTCGGCTGCAGTTTTATGATCGCTCTGTTGTAGTGCCATCCCAGCCGACTTTGATGGCGATTGTAATTCAAGCCCACGGCAAATCTCTGGGACTTGTTGTTTCTCAGATAATTGATATCGAAAGCCACAACTTTGCTCAGATCCAACCCCCAACTACGGATCTCTTTCCATTGAGCCTTTTGCCATTTATTCAAGGCTATTTAGTGTGCCCTAGTAACCCTGTGCTAGATGCTAATGCACTAATTGGCGATCGCCGCTTACAAGTTCATGCGGCCTAGGGCGATCGTCCTTTCTTCGAAAAACGTTTTGTAAGCTTTTTCAACTAAGTAGGTGGTCACAATTAAACGACGCTATGGTGGGGTGAACCCCCCGCCGGGGGCACACCCCACTGTTTTTATTTATGGCCATGTACGTATCTGAGCGGCGTTAATTAGACCTGTTTACGATTGTTCGACACATCTTTGTGCTGTCTGTATCTGCCTGAATGCCAACCCTATATCCCTTCAGAGGTGAATACCTGTGACTAACTCTCGCGCTGATCAAGACTTGTTTGTTCTCTTTGAGGATGCGCTGGAAGATCCAGCATTACCAAATGGTAACTATGCTCTCTTAGAAGCTGAAGATCTTGCACAATTTTCTGAGGACGTGCCCGTTTCGCTCCAGTCTAACGGGTCATCTTTTGAAACTGAGAACAATCATGATCGGCATGGAGAGGTTCGCTCTTATTCAATTTCTGAGGACGAGACCCACGATTCTAGAAGTCTTGAGGAACCACCTAATTTGGGATCTGAAGGGTTAGATATTCAAAAAGCAGCAACAACAGTGCTAGCTATTCGAGCAGAACTGGAAAAAGCAGGTATCTTAGATAAGCCTGAAGTACGCGAGAATATGCGCCAACTCGTAAAGGTTCTACAGTCGGCTAATTCTCTAAATAACAACAAAATTGAAGCGGCTGTACAGCAGCAATTTCAAACTTTCCGTCAGCAGTCTCTTGCGATCGCTAAAGAACTGCTGCAGGTAGAAGATTTTGATAGTTCTCTTCAAGTTCTTGTCAATAAGATTCAAAGTATCCTGCAGGTCGACCGAACCCTGATTCTGCATTTTGAGTCAGAATCTCAGGGGGTTGTCCTGGCTGAAGCTCTGGAGGCGGGCTGGACACCCTGCTACCGCGAAAACCTCCCATCAGCATTTTTTGGAGCGAACCGAGCTACGGATTATGAACGCAAACAGCTTGCCAAAATTGAGGATGTTGCCCGTACCTCCCTATCGCCTTATCAAAAACAGCTTCTGAGCCGCTTTCAGGTAAAAGCCAGCCTGGCGCTTCCGATTCTGTTGCGAGGAAAAATCTGGGGCTTATTGGTTGTACAGCAGTGTAGCAAGGCTCGTAGTTGGAAGGAAGCCGAAGTAAGCTTGCTCTATCAAATTGCCCTGAAGTTAATGCTGGAACTGCAATCAGGCGAGCTACAGCATCAGCTCAAGCGACAGATTCAGCAAGAACGGTTAATGACCAAAATTATCGATCGGATTCGTCAGTCTCAGAACCTGGATAATGCATTCAAAGTCACGGTTAGAGAAGTCCGTCATCTGCTCCAGGCTGATCGGGTTGGAGTATATAAGTTCTACCCCGACTCCAACTATAACGATGGCGAATTTGTCGCTGAGGATGTTGACCCTACCTACACTTCAGCAATGCAGATTAGAGTCCATGATCACTGCTTTGGTAGTCAGTATGCCGCCAAGTACCAGGCGGGGCGTGTGCAGTCGGTCGCTGATATCTACAATGCGGGCTTGCAAGACTGTCATATTGAAGTACTGTCCCAATTTCAGATTCGGGCAAACCTGATTGTCCCCCTGTTGCGAGGGCAAGACCTTTGGGGATTGCTCTGTATCCATCAGTGTAGTGGTTCTCGCCAATGGCAGGAAGAGGAAATTGCCCTGGTTAAGAGGATTGCAGCCCAATTTGCTCAAGGTTTAGATATTGAAAAAGTTCAATTGCAATCTCAACAATTGGCCAAGATTGCAGAGCAGGAAAAGGCCCTGACTAAAGTCATCACTCAGATTCGGCAGTCCCTGGAGCTTGAGAAGATCTTTGCCACTGCTACCCAGGAAGTACGGCGGCTCATGGGGATTGAGCGGGTCACTATCTATAAGTTTGATGCTGACTTCTTCGGTGAATTTATTGCAGAATCTGAGGCTGGGGGCTGGCCCAAGCTGGTCGGCAGTGGTTGGGCCGACAGCTATCTGGCGGAGCATAGGGGAGGACGATTCATCAAGAATGAGCCTCTGGTAGTTGATGACATTAATCAGGGTGAGAAGTTTTGGGAAGCAGGGCAGTTTAACCTGGCCAAGCCCAGAAAACTTTTGACTGATTGCCATGTTGCTGCCTTAGAGGGCTTTAGTATTCAGTCTTGCGCCGTTGTTGCCATCTTCCAAGGGAACCAGTTATGGGGGCTACTTTCGGCTTTTCAAAACAGCGGTCCCCGTGTTTGGGAAGAGGATGACATCAAGCTACTGATGCAGGTGGCTAACCAGTTGGGAGTCGCGCTGCAACAAACAGAACAGGCCGAGGAGTTGAAGAAAACGGTTGCACGGGTGCAGGCCTTGAACCGGGTGATTACTCAAATCCGACAATCTCAAGACTTTGACAAAATCTTTGCCACTGCTGTTCAGGAAATGCGGCGCTTAATGGGCATTGAGCGAGTCACAATTTACAGGTTTGGAGAAGATTTTGCTGGTGAGTTCATTGCCGAATCGGAGTCTGGCGGTTGGCGCAAACTGGTAGGTAGTGGCTGGGCTGATCCCTATCTAATGGAGCATGGAGGAGCACGATTCCTGAAAAACGAACCGCTGGTGGTAGATGATGTCCGGGTGGGAGAAAAAATTTGGGAGGATGGCCAGTTCGACCTGACCAAGCCCAGGCAGCCCCTGACCGACTGCCATGTCGAGGCTCTGGAAGGTTTCAACGTCCGCTCCTGCGCCGTGGTAGCCATTTTTCAGGGTGACAAACTGTGGGGGCTGCTGTCTGCCTTCCAGAATAGTGGTTCGCGTAATTGGGAAGCCAACGAAGTCAAGATGCTGATGCAGGTGGCTAACCAGTTGGGAGTAGCCCTGCTGCAAACCGAACAGGCTGAGGAACTCAAGAAAACCGTTGCACGGGAACAGTCACTGAACCGAGTGATCACCCAAATCCGTCAGTCTCAAGACTTCGATAAAACCTTTGCCATTGCAGCTCAGGAAATGCGGCGCTTGATGGGTATTGAGCGAGTCACAATTTACCGGTTTGGGGAGGACTTTGCAGGTGAATTCATTTCCGAGTCTGAGTCTGGTGGCTGGCGCAAACTGGTAGGCAGCGGTTGGGCTGATCCCTATCTGATGGAGCATGGAGGAGCACGCTTCTTAAAGAACGAACCACTGGTGGTAGACGATGTGCGGGTGGGTGAAAAGATTTGGGAGGATGGCCAGTTTAACCTGAGCAAGCCCAGGCTGCCCCTGACTGACTGTCATGTAGAGGCCCTGGAGGGCTTTGATGTCCGCTCCTGTGCTGTGGTGGCTATTTTCCAGGGTGACAAATTGTGGGGGCTGTTATCGGCCTTCCAGAATAGTGGTCCCCGTATTTGGGAAGCCAGCGAAGTCAAAATGCTGATGCAGGTGGCCAACCAATTAGGGGTAGCCCTATTGCAGGCAGAACAGGCCCAGGCCCTGAAGAAAACCGTTGCACGGGAACAGGCTCTCAACCGATTGATTACCCAGATTCGCCAATCTTCGGAAATTGAGAAAATCTTTGCTACTGCTACCCAGGAAGCGCGGCGACTCGTGGGGATTGAGCGAGTCACTATCTATAAATTTGATTCTGACTTCTTTGGTGAGTTTATTGCTGAATCCGAGGCTGGTGGCTGGCCAAAGCTAGTAGGTAGCGGTTGGGCCGATAGCTACCTGGCAGAGAACAGGGGAGGGCGCTTCCTCAAGAACGACCCCCTGGTGGTCGATGATATTCATACCGGGGAGAAGTTTTGGGAAGCCGGTCAGTTCAATTTAACAAGGCCGAAGAAGCTTTTGACAGATTGCCATGTTGCCACATTGGAGGAGTTTGGCATTCGTTCCTGTGCGGTGGTGGCCATTTTTCAGGGAGAGCGTCTTTGGGGTTTACTCTCAGCGTTTCAGAATAGCGGACCTTACACCTGGGAAGAGAGTGAAATTAAATTACTGATGCAAATTGCCAGTCAGGTGGGATTAGCGTTGCAGCAGTTTGAATACCTGGAGCGCCTACAAACCCAGGCACGGGAAGGGGCATTGGCCATTGCTCGTGAAAAAGAGGGCAAGGAAATTATCCAACGGCATGTCATCCAATTGCTGCAGGCTGTGGAACCTGCATTGAGGGGAGATTTGACAGTACGTGCTCCCCTGACAGAGGATGAGGTCGGTACGGTTGCTGATGCTTATAACAACACGATTCAAAGCCTGCGGAGAATTGTATTGCAAGTGCAGTTGGCCGCCAGTAAAGTAGGGCAGACTTCCCAGGAAAGCGGTGGTGCGATCGCCAAACTTTCTCACCAGGCTCAGCGGGAACTCCGGGAGGTCAATCAAGCCTTGAAGCAAATTCAGGCTATGGCCGACTCGGTGCAGCAGGTAGCCACTAATGCCCAACAGGTAGATGTAGCTGTGCAACGAGCGAATGAAACCGTACAGGCCGGTGATACTGCAATGAATCGCACGGTTGAGGGGATACAAACCATTCGGCAAACAGTGTCAGAAACCAGTAAGAAGATCAAGCAACTGAGCGAATCTTCTCAAAAGATTTCTAAAGTGGTGAACCTGATCTCAGGCTTCACGACTCAGACGCAGCTTCTAGCGCTAAATGCGGCGATTGAGGCAACTCGTGCGGGTGAAGCAGGGCGGGGTTTTGCAGTTGTGGCTGATGAAGTGCGTTCTCTGGCTCGACAGTCGGCGGAAGCGACCACCGAGATTGAAAAACTGGTACAGGAGATTCAAGCAGAAACCAGCATGGTTTCCCAGGCAATGGACATGGGGATTCAGCAAGTGGTGAACGGAACGGCTCTGGTTAACGAAACTCGCCAAAGTTTGACTGCGATCGTTGAATCAACAGCGCAAATCAGCAGCCTGGTGCAACATATTACGCGCGCGACTCAAGCTCAAACACAGGACTCTCAACTAGTCACGCAAACCATGGCAGAGGTCGTAACAATCGCTAATGAAACCTCTACCGCGACTAAACTAATTGCCACGTCCTTTGATCAGCTCCTGAAAACTGCTAGTGAACTGCAAAGTACTGTCAGGCAGTTCAAGTTGTAAACATTTAGTGACGTGAATTTAATAAGGTGAAATTCTGGGGATAGGGGCGTGGCGTTAGCCATGCCCATACGTGGGGGTGATTGACAGGTTATTTGATCCACGATCCTTAGTTGGTATTGCCTCACAACAATGTTTAGTCAGTGGATAGGGCGTAGAAGATAGCGGCACATACTCCTATCCGCTATCCACATAGAGCTTTCCATGGTAGGGAGCAAAGGTTGAAATCACTTTGGAACGTCTCATTATGCCCATTCCATCTATTATTCACCAGGAAGATTACGCAAACTTCCTCTCTGAAGCGGGTGACTTGCTACAAACGATCGAGCAAGAGTTGTTCAATCTCAGGCAAGACCGTACACCTGCAAGGATTCATACTCTTATGCGAGCGGCACACACCCTCAAGGGGAGTGCTGCCAGCATCCAATTAGAGACAATTAAGTCAGTTGCCCACGTCCTGGAAGATGTGTTCAGGGTGCTATACAACCCAGAAGTTGTTATTGATGCTGAGGTTGAAGCTTTATTATTCCAGGCGTACGAGTGTTTGCGATCGCCCCTTGTAGCAGAGCTGACGGGTACAACAGTGGATGAAGCCGAGGTTTCGGAGCGAACGGCCACTGTTTTATCGCAACTGCAGTCTAAACTGGGTGACTTGTTTGATCAGGAGACCCCCATTCCTACCTCCCTGGAGTTGGGATTTGATCTGGTGCAGTCGATGTTTGAAGGTGGTGTGGAACAACGTTTACAAACCCTCGAACAGGCTTTGGCTCAGTCTGATCTGGCTGCCCTGACAACGCAATTGCAGTCACAGACAGAAATTCTTTTAGGTTTGGCAGAATCCCTGCAATTGGAGGGCTTTGGCGCGATCGCCCAAACCACACTCGCGGCGCTTGCAGCCTATCCCGATCAGGTCAAGCAAATTGCACCCCTGGCGATCGCTGATTTTCGTAAGGGACAGGCCGCCGTCTTAGCAGGCGATCGCACCCAGGGCGGTACACCCTCCACGGCGCTGCAGCAGCTTGTTCAGACCGGCCAGCCGGTTCGGGTTGATCAAGAAGCAACAGCCTCAACCTTGAGAGGTGGAAAAGGTGAGCCTCAAGATCCTGGGATTGATCAATCTGATAGCCAGCACCAAGGCTCTAATGGATACCGTGCTGAAAACTATTTGTCTGCCCAATCGGCTTTGCAAAAGCAGCCCTGGCCTCTTCTTCAACGGTTGAAGAAAGTTTTCTCTCTGGAGCCATCGCGCCCCCCGGAGCCTGCAGTACCTTCGCCGCCGCCTACCACCGATGACAGCCTGGAAGGTTTTTTTAATCAAATTCAACCTGAACCTGTCTCCTCGCCGCCATTGGCTCCGCCATCGCTTGACTTTCAGCCCGATCCGTTGCAAGCCACACCGCAGCCTGAAATCTCTCCTTCTGATCTTACTGAACCTGAGCCTTTGCCACCTGCAAGCTCCAGCCTGTTCTCTGACCTACCCCTTCCCTCGCCTTTGATGCGCGATCGCTCTTCTGCTGCCACCCCTCCTGGCATTTCATCACCGACCGATCAATCCCCAACCCCTGATTCAGTGCCAACACCCGTTGTTCGTGTTAACCTTGGGCAGCTCGAACGGTTGGATTATCTGGTAGGAGAGTTGCTGATTAACCAGAACCAGCAAATCACGCAGGATGATCAGTTGCGTCTGGCCGTTCAAGAACTGCTGTTCCATCTGCAAAAACACAAACGGACGCTCAACAGCTTACAAAACTGGTCAGATTTGACGCTGGCGATCAACAGCTCTTCGGTACAGCAATTGATACCTGATGTCATGGTGGGTTTTGATGCGCTGGAGATGGATCGGTATACCGATTTCCACATGCTAGTACAGTCAGCCCTCAATGATTTAGTCCAGTTAGAGATTGTTGGAGAAAGCCTGGAAACTCAGATCCGACAGGCACGGCAGGCTAGAGAGACGCAAAAGCGACTGCTTACCAGCATCCAGGACGACCTGACCACAGCCCGGATGCAGCCCCTCAGCGATACACTCAACCGTCTGCCCCGTGTCTTGCAGCAATTAGCAACTGCTCACTCTAAACCAGTTGAAATGTCTTTGAGTGGCATGTCTGTGCTGATTGACAAGGCGATCGCTGAAAGGCTTTATAACCCTCTGCTCCACCTCGTTCGGAATGCCTTTGATCACGGCATTGAATCACCTGCTTTGCGGAAATCTAAAGGAAAGCCAGAAGTGGGGCATATTCAAATCCATGCATATCATCAAGGCAATCGTACATTTATTGAAATTCGAGATGATGGGCAGGGAATTGATTGGCAGCGGGTTGCTGAAAAAGCGATCGCACTTGGGCTAGTCAGCGCGGAAGCCGCTGCAGGAATATCCAACTCCGAGTTAGCTGAATTTCTCTTTCAGTCAGGCTTTTCAACGGCCAGTCAGGTGAACGACTTGTCAGGCCGTGGGGTGGGTTTAGACATGGTGCGGACAGAAGTACAGGCGCTCAAGGGAACGGTGAGTGTCAGTTCCACCTTTGGACAGGGAGCAACTTTTATCCTCTCCTTGCCCCTGTCGTTTTCTATTACCCGTCTGATGATCTGTCAGGATCAAGGCATGAGCTATGCCCTTCCCATCAACATGATTCAGCAAGTTATTCTGCCTCAGCCTGACCAGTTGATGCAAACCAGCGGGCAGCAGATAGTCTTGCGCTGGCAATTGGGCCAAGTAGACCAAATGGTTCCGGTCTACGCCCTGTCGAGCCTATTAAATGGCTCATACTCAAACCCTTTGCAGGGAGATACTGCCCCGCGAACACCGATTATTTTACTACAGGCAAACGAAGAGCTTTGGGGGCTGCAGGTAGATCAGGTGATAGGAGAACAGGAGTTGGTCATTCGTCCTCTCGGAAGGGCGATCGCCCCTCCCCCGTATGTCTATGGCTGCAGTATTCTAAGCGACCGTCAAATGGCTTTAGTAATTGATCCGGTTCTCCTTCAGAAATCTCGAACAACTCCCTTCTCTCCTATCCCGCCCACTCAGTCCCCATCAAAATCCATTCCTGTAGCGATTAAAGCATCTTCCTCCCCGTTCCACATTTTGCTCATTGAAGACTCGCTAACGGTTCGGCATAGCCTTGCGCGAATCCTTCAGGGGCACGGCTACCAAATCTCCCAGGCAGGAGATGGTCTAGAGGCGTTTGCTTACCTACAGCAAGACTCCCAGGTTCACCTGATTATTTCAGATATCGAAATGCCTCGTATGAGTGGCTTTGAATTTTTGAGTCAATTACGGAAAACGCCTGTATTACAGTCGATTCCTGTTGTCATGTTGACCTCCCGGAGTGGCAGTAAGTATCGCCAACTGGCTGCCAGCTTGGGAGCCGATGCCTTTGTAAATAAGCCGTCCTCCGCCGAAGAACTTCTACCCATTCTGGATTCTCTGATTGGCTTATCAGACCTGGATGGAGGATCACCCGTGACAGCCGGGGTGCATAACCTGCGCCCTGCTACTGTTAGGATTTAACCTTGTCCAATGTTTAACAGTTTTAAGATGTCTACTACTCCGCTACTCCAACCACCCCAGAAGCCACCTTTGCACCCTGACAAATTGCAATCCTGTCAGGCGATCGCCTTTCAAATAGCCAACCACTGGTTAGCCTTGCCTCATGCTGCGCTGTTGCAAATTGTTCATCAAACAGCTTTGAATAAAGATGTCAAGTCGAATACATTAGCCTATTTGGGGAAGCAGCCACTTTCGATCCTGGATTTACACCCACTACTAGCAACAGTGCGGGGAGATCGACTGTTTCCTCAAGACCAGTATCTTTTAACTGAGGGACAAGTAGAAACACAATTTTTCCTGATTGTCGCTGTGGATACAACTATTGTCGGGATTCCAGTCAATCAGCTACCTGTGTTAATCGAACTACCCCTGACGGAGATACACCCAGTACCTCCCAGTTACTACAGTGCCATTTGTGGGATAGCTAGTCATGTTGTTGCTGTACCTCAGCTAGGGGCCGTCTTTTTGCTGAATCTGAATGCAGTCTACAGCGGGTTACGCACCGTAGACATGGCCTTCTAGTAGAGACTCCTGCCGTTCGCTGTGGCCGTGATCGGCAATAGAATTCACGAGTCACATCTAATGCAAATTAGGAACCGGATGCCCCGTAGCGCAAGCATCCTGCTTTCTGACGTCGTCACACCGCAGGCTGGAAGCCCGCGCTACGCTACTCTAACCGGGAATCTGCAAGCGCATTGTCAAGCGATTGTAAAGATTGTTATTCCTGGCCGATTCTGGCTACCCCTTGAAAGATAATCTTTGTAACGTTCATTCCCTTCAAGGATGGGGCTGTGCATAATTGGAGGCGAAATAGGGAAGCGAAATAGAGGAGCTTATCCCATGCTTTCAAAAATCTTTGGAATTGTCTTCGTTCCTGCCGTCTTTGCGTTTATTTTGGGATTTATAGCCAACCTTTTCAAATCTCAGGGAGAAAATGTCCCTGGGACAGGAACCACTCCAGCACCAACCGCCAACCAAAAACTACCAGCCGCTGAATCCTCCACCCCCTGATTGACTGACAAAAGTTTTAATGTAGGTTGGCGTTGAGCAAAGCGAAACCCAACACCAGCGAGGGTTGCGTTGGGTTTCGCTAGCGCTCTACCCAACCTACAGCTTACTTTAGGTTGGTGATGGCTCGGCCTGATTAGCTGAGCCATATTTCCATTGATGTTAGTGCAAATCAAATATTTTCTTTGGGCTATTTTTTCTCTGATTCGCCTTCGCGGAAAAAAGGAAAACTTTCGCCTAGCTTGGTGTTAAGCTGGCTTTCAATGATTTGGCGGAGGTTAATTTTAGGGGGATAGTCGATATTCAGCCACCGCTGAATAATTTTCTGCGACCACTCAGCAAAGAGAATAATAGGTGATACAAGGAGTACAATCAAACCATATATTAAATTGGGGGCAACAGACGCTGTGTTTTGAGGCTGCTTGAGCCAATCTAAAAGCTGCCAACCACTGCGAAAACTGTAAAGCCAGATCCAGGCGACCGATGCGGCAACCAGCAAAATCAGCAACAAAACAAGCGACGCGAGCCTGATAATAAATCCAAGTACAGGCCCCAATGCGTATGCTAAAGAAGCATTGGAATTGCTGTTTTGAAATGGATTAAGTGATCCGGGGGAGCGAGGCGAAGCCACTTCGATGTTAGCCATAACACTACGTCCATACTCAGTTTCCCAAAGTTTAGCATTCAGCCATAGGAATCGCCATTCACATCAGTTTAGTCAAATTAGTCGAAGTTTCAACGACCCTCAAAAATAAACTTTTGTGAAAGCTGCTGAACAAGACTTTACAACGCCTGGTAGCCCTTCCGCTATGAAGGTAAATTTATTTGAATTGTAAAAATCTCGATTTTATTTCTGATAGTATTTCGAAAGAGAATCTCCGGCAGATTTTTCTTGACTTGAAGGCTGTTCTTGAATAGACTTGAAGCTCTCGGCGATCAATCAGGGGCTAACTTAGAAACAGAAAGTTGGAGATTTGGTCAGGCCTTAAAATAGCATTTAATTAGGTTCTTTCGCGGTTACGATTCTCATACACACATATCAAGGAAAGGGTATTGCCCCCGTGACTACTTTCCCCGGATCTCCTAAACTCCCTAAGGGAGCCATTGTTGCTGTTGACTCAATGACCAATCGTGTCCTCAGCACGATCGCGTTCCAGTACAACCCTGAGACCCTGAGTCGAACGCTGCAGCCTCAAGTGGCCGAAGGCGAGGAGACAGCCCAGGCTGAAGCCCTCCGGCTGGAAGGTGCGCCGATAGAGACGATTAAAGTTGATGCTGAATTTGATGCCACCGATCAGCTTGAAACCGCCAGCCCAGTGGCGATTGAGTTTGGTATCTACCCCCAGCTTGCGGCCCTGGAAACCCTGATCTACCCCAGGAGTAGTGAGGTGGTTGCCAATATGGGGCGGGCTGATGGGGGGATGGTTGAAATTGTGCCGATGCAGGCTCCCATGACCCTCTTTGTCTGGGGGAAAAACCGGGTGCTGCCGGTGCGGATTACAGACTTCAGCATCACGGAAGAGTCCTATGACGTGAATTTGAACCCCATCCGGGCTAAGGTATCTCTGGGGATGCGGGTTTTGAACTATGATGACTTGCCCTGGGGGCAGCGGGGGGCGAGGCTTTTCCTGGGCCATCACCAGATGAAAGAACGTATGGCGCGGCAAGGGCACATTCGTAATCCTGCCGCAGTAACGGGCGTGAATCTCTGATCACTCTTTGTCCACTGTGGCAAATATATCATTTCATTCGATGACGTCATTTAAGTACTGCTCAGATTGCATGGGTGAGGATATGTTATGTTTGAGCACACGAGCCGCTACTACCGCCTGGAAACGGCGGAATATATCACGACCGACGGACGCAAGCTTGCCTACAAACGGCGGCGGTTTTTGCCCCAGGGGGACACCTTGCCGCTGTTGCAAGAGGTGGCCGTTCAAGAGGGCGATCGCCTCGACCTCATTACCTACAGTATCCTTGGCGATCCCGAACAGTTCTGGCAGGTGTGCGACGCCAACAATGCCCTGAATCCCGATGAGTTGACCGCTGAGATTGGCCGCACATTGCGGATTGCAGTGCCCCAGCCCTAAGGAGGACAGATGCCCCTCGGAATTAACCTGACTATATTAATGGGTCGCCAGGTGCCGCGTCCGGTGTCGCGGGAGCTGGTGGAGGCTTTGAAGTCCGTCGAGGTGACCCATACCGTTGAAGGTCGCTCGGGCTTTCAAATGGTCTTTAAGGCAGGTCGGGGCGATCGCCAGGACAGTCAAGACTATCGCCTGTTCCGCAATCCTTTATTTGAAGTCTACAACCGGGTGATCTTGACGGTGTCCATCGGCGCACAGGCCCAGGTCTTGATGGATGGCGTGATCACCAATCAGCAGCTTTCCCCCAGCCCCCAACCGGGCAACACCACCCTGACGCTGACTGGAGAAGATGTGAGTGCCATGATGGATCTAGAGGAAAAGTCCGTGGAACATACGGCCCAGGACGAGGCGACCATTGCCCGGATGATCATTGGCCAGTATACAGCTCGCTATGGCCTGACGCCGCGCGTTATGGCTCCTACCCTGCGCGATCGCCCCACCCGCAATGAGCGCATTCCGGCCCAGCAGGAAACCGACTTGCAGTACTTGCAGGCGATCGCCGAACGGTTTGCCTTCCAATTCTACGTCACCCCCGGACCGAGCGTGGGCAGCAATATCGCCTATTGGGGACCACCCCAGCGCCAGACCACTCCCCAGAGGGCATTGACGGTCAACATGGGGTCGTTTACCAATGTTGGCTCCATCAATTTTCAAAATGATGCAATGGCGGCAACTACGGTGGACGGCAGTGTTCAGGATCGGCGGACTAACCAGGTGCGTCCCGTGCAGGAGCTGCAGAGCGATCGCCCTCCTTTGGCCCGTGAACCTGCCCTGGGTCGCCAGCCCCACCATCGGGTGCGTCAGTTTCGAGAAACGGGGCGGGATACGGCTCAGGCCGATGCCCGTGCCCAGGCTATCACCGATCGCTCGGTGGATGATGTGGTGACGGTAACGGGAGATCTGGACACCATTCGCTACGGCGATCTCCTACAGTTGCGCGGGATTGTAGGACTGCGGGGGGTGGGCATGAGCTACGACGGCCTTTACTTTGTTAAAAGCGTCACCCACACCCTGAGCAAGGGGCAGTACAAGCAAAGTTTTACCATCACCCGTGAGGGGTTGGGCAGTACCAGACAAAGGGTGGCGATATGAGACGTTTTTTTGGCAAGTATCGCGGCAAGGTGACTGCCAATAAGGATCCATTCAATCTGGGACGGATTCAGGTCAGCGTTCCGGCCATCTATGGCGAAGGGCGCACAAGCTGGGCCTTGCCCTGTACGCCCTTCGCGGGGAAGAATGTGGGGTTGTTTATGGTGCCGCCAATAAACGCCAACGTTTGGGTAGAGTTTGAAGGGGGCGATCCGGATTATCCCATCTGGGCTGGCTGCTTTTGGGGAACGGATGAACTTCCCCAAAATGCCCGTGTAGACGACCCGGTGAAGGTGCAGGTGTTTCAAACCGAAGGGATTACGCTCACTTTGAGCAGTCTTGATGGCAAAAAAGGCATCACCCTGGAAGTGAAGTCCCCTGTCGTCGAAAACCCTCTGAAAATGGTATTTAATGCCGATGGGATCGAGCTGAACAATAAAGACACCACAAAGATAAAATTGATGGTCGACACCATCGAACTACAAAATGGACAAAGCTCAACCGTCACTATCAAGGGCGACAGTATTCAATTAAAGGAGGGCGGTATTGAAGAGAAGCTGACCAACAACAGCATCGAACTTACTTGCAATCCGGCCAGCATCAAACTTTCAACGGCTTCTGGCGTCGAGATTGCCAATGCCCCCGCCAATGCAAAGTTTTCATCCGCTGGCGTAGAAATCAGTAATGCTGCCTCTACGGTGAAAGTGGGGGGGGCTAGCCTTGACCTTACCAATACTGCGGCGTCGATAAGGCTTTCTCCTGTCAGCGTCAATATCAACAATGGGGCTTTGGAGGTGATCTGACGATGCCTGGATTTTTGCTAAACACTGGCTCTGTCGTTATTTGCGCCCACGGAGGGCAGGCCCAACCCACCGTGCCCAACCCCAGGGTCAGGGTGATGGGGATGCCCGTGACCACCCAGGGGCCGCCCTACGCGATCGCCGGATGTGCCAACCCGCCGCCGCCCGCCAACGTGGGGCCTTGCGTGATCGGCAACTGGATTTTAGCGTCACAGCGGGTGAAGGTGATGGGAATGCCGGTATTGCTCCAGGACAGTCAGGCCATCTGTGTTCCTACAGGAACGCCGCTTACGGTGATTCTTGCCAATGCTCGCGTGAGGGCCATGTAAGCGATGCAGATTAACTACCCCTTTCGCATTGATGGCCGGGGGCGGGTGGCGGAAGCAGACCCCGATGCCCACATCCGCCAGCTCATTGAACAGGTCTTGTTTACCCGCATTGGCGAGCGGGTGAACCGTCCGGACTTTGGCGGTGGCCTGCAGCAGCTAATCTTTGGCCCCAATAGCGTGGAAGTGGCGGCAGCGACCCAGCTTCTGGTGCAGGGGGCGCTGGAGCAGTGGTTGGGAGATTTGATTCAGGTGGAGGCGGTGGAGGTAGACAGCGTGGACGCCCGATTGGAAATTACGGTGCGATATCTGATGCGCCGCAATCAGGAGGAGCAGGTGGCCGTATTTGTGCGTGAGGGGTAAATGACGACTCAGTATCGCTGCAAAAATGAAAGACGCCGGACTGCCGTGCGCGATCGCCCCAGGGTCAATGGCATTGACTACCTGGAGGTGGCGGCTGATCCGCAAACCCTCATGGTGTACTTTATTCATCCGCTGGTAGACACCGACGCCACGGCCCGCGTACCAGCAGATCAGCCACCTTTGAACGCCGATAATATCTTGATTACTGGCGGAGTGCGGCGGCAGGGGGTGACGGTGGAGTCCATCAGCGCCTTTGCCAATGTGTTGATGGTGCGGGTGTCACAGGTGGGGGACTTTTCTCCCTACACGCTGCGGCTGGTGCAGTCGGCTGCCAATCCGCTCCCCCCCGCCGGATTTGACCCCCAGTTGGCCAGCGTGACTTTCTCCTTCTGGGCGGAGGGTATCAGCGAGTTTGACTGCGATGCCGCCGCCCCGCTCCCCGATACACCAGACGCGCCCCCGGTCATTGACTATCTGGCTAAGGACTATGCCAGCTTCCGCCGCCTGATGCTGGATCGGCTGGCAGTGACCCTGCCCCAGTGGCGCGAACGCAACCCCTCTGATATCGGGGTGATGCTGGTGGAGCTGATGGCGTACGCTGCCGATCACCTCAGCTATTTCCAGGATGCGATCGCCACCGAAGCCTATTTGAACACCGCCCGCCGCCGGGTTTCTGTGCGTCGCCACGTCCGTCTGCTCGACTATTTTATGCATGAGGGGTGTAATGCCCGTGCCTGGGTGGTGGTGCAGTTGCGGGATTTGAGCGATCGCCAGACCCAAACCCTGGACGGCCTGACGCTTTTGGGAGCCAATCCGACCTTGCAGCGCCCCGGCGTTCAGCTCTTGAGCCGCACGGTTCTCCCCAACGGCTTCCTGACGGATGAGCAGGTGAGCACAGGGCTACGGGCCGGGGCACAGGTGTTTGAAACCCTGGAAGACCTCACCCTCTACCCGGCCCTGGATACCCTGGAATTCTACACCTGGGATGATGAGCAGTGTTCCTTGCCAAAGGGATCCACCCAGGCCACCCTTTGCGACCCCACCCAGCGGTTGAAAAAGCAGCTTAAAGTCGGACGGGTGCTGGTGTTTGAGGAGGTCAAAGGGCGCATCAGTGGCCATGAAAGTGATGCGGATCGTCAACGCCGCCATGCGGTGCGCCTGATGCGGGTGCAGCCGACCACCGACCCCCTCCACGATCGCCCCATTGTAGATATCACCTGGGCAACTGCGGACGCTTTACCCTTTGATCTGGCGATTTCGGGCCTGGATCCCGACGGCAACCCCATCGCCTGCATTAGCGTGGCGCGGGGCAATGTGGTGCTGGCCGATGCAGGACGCACGGTACCCCCCGAGAATCTGCGGGAGGCTGCCGGTTGGGCGGGACGGCTGCGACCCCGTCTGCAGGAGCATCCCCTGACCCAGCAAGGGCGGGTACCTGCGGCCAAGGAGCAATGGGTGCCCTTTGACCCCACAACCCCAGCAGTGGCGGCCATGCAGTGGCAGTTGCGGGATGCCCGTCCGGCGATCGCCCTCTGGGAAAATCAGGTACCCCAGGCGGGGTCGCCCGGTGCCCAGTGGCAGCCCCAGCCGGATTTGCTGAACAGCGATCGCTTTGCCCGTGACTTTGTGGTGGAGGTGGAGGAGGATGGTCGTGCCTATCTGCGCTTTGGCGATGGCCAACTGGGTAAGCGCCCCGCCCCAACCCAGGATTTGTATGCGGTGTATCGCATTGGCAACGGTCAGGCGGGAAATGTGGGAGCCGATACGCTGGTGAACTGGGTGCTGCGTCCAGAAAATTTGGAGCCGGATGCCCGTCCTTTTTTAGGGGAACTCATTGAGGCGATCGCCTGCGTCACCAACCCCCTGCCTGCCGTGGGAGGCACCGAGCCGGAATCCCTGGAGCAGGTGCGCCTCTATGCCCCCCAGGCGTTTCGGGAGCAGCGGCGGGCGGTGACCACGGATGATTATGGGGCGATCGCCAGCAAGTTTCCTGGGGTGCAGAAAGCCCTGGCAACCCGACGCTGGACGGGCAGTTGGCACACGCTGTTCATCACGGTGGATCGGGAAGATGGGCGGCCCGTGGATGAAGCTTTCAAACAGGAGCTTTTAACGTATTTGGAGGAATTTCGGCTGGCGGGACACGACATTGAGATCGAAAACCCCCGCTTTGTGCCTCTGGACCTTGCCATGACCGTGCGGGTGGCTGCAGACTATTTCCGGAGTGCGGTCCAGCGCAGTTTACTGGATGCCTTCAGCCGCAGCACGGTGGAGGGCAGGCAGGGCTTCTTCAACCCCAATGAATTCACCTTTGGTCAGCCCATTTATTTGAGCCGGGTAGTGGCCACAGCCATGCAGGTGGCGGGGGTGCAGTCGGTGAGGGTGACGCGGTTTCGACGGTGGGGGGAGGCCGATGCCCAGGAGCTGGATGCCGGGGTGATTCGGCTGGATCGGCTGGAGATTGCTCGTTTGGACAACACCCCCAGCGCTCCAGAAAACGGCAGAATTGACTTTCATCTGGAGGGTGGCCTATGAATGCTGGATCTGGTCAGCCCGACCCCATCGAAAACCGTCCCGGCCTTTCCCAGATCAACTACCGCATCGGGGAGTTTGCCTCGGTGCGGCAGCGCCTGATTGACCTGCTGCCCCTGGTGCTGCGACAGGCTTCGGGACAGTCGCCCCTGGCAAAACTGACGACGCGGGCAGCGGATGATCCGGCGATCGCCCTCCTGGATGCCTGGGCCGTGGTGGCGGATGTGCTGACTTTCTATCAAGAGCGCATCGCCAATGAAGGCTTTCTCCGAACGGCAACGGAACGGCAGTCGGTGCTGGAGCTGGTGCGGGCGATCGGCTATGAGCTGAGTCCGGGGGTGGCTGCCAGTACCTATTTGACGTTCACGGTGGAGGATGCCCCTGGCTCCCCTGACGTGGTGCCTGTGCCAGCGGGCACTCAGGTGATGAGCGTTCCCGTCAAGGATGAGCTACCGCAAACCTTTGAAACCAGCGAAGCCTTCACCGCCTATCGCGAATGGAACGCCATCCGCCCCCGCGCCAGCCGCCTGCAGGAAATCACGCCCACGACCCGACAGCTCTATCTGGCGGGCACTAACACCCAGCTCCAGGCCGGGGACTTTCTCCTGCTGATAGATGCTCAGCCCGCCCCTACCAAGTACTTGCTCTACCTGACTGAAGTTATCTCCAACACCCAGGCAAACTACACGCTGGTGCGCTGGTCAACCTCCGTACCCCCCATCCCTGCCCCATTGCGCTATCCCCAGATCTTTGCGTTCCGGCAGCGGGTGGCGCTGTTTGGCAACAATGCTCCCCCCTTTGCCCAGATGCCCGCTGAGGTGAAGCTGGCCGCCGTTGAGCAGGCCGGACAGGCCATTCGGGGCGGGGTGGTGCGATCGCGGGACAATGGCGATCGCTGGACAGCCGCCAGCCAGGGCTTGCCCGATGCCGATATCCTCTGTCTGGCAGTGCGCGGCACCACCCTATTTGCCGGAACGCCCAACAAGGGCATCTTCCGCTCCCTGGACAATGGAGTCACCTGGAAGGCAGTCAACACGGGACTAACAAACCAGAACGTTTTGGCCCTGCACATCTCAGCCAAAGACACTGTTTTTAATGAAGCGATTTTTGCCGGAACTCCCAACGGCGGCGTCTTTCGCTCTAAGGATCAGGGCAATAACTGGGTGCCCATCAATACCGGAACCGTTCGCGTGGAGGAACAGGGCGAGAATAATTGGCAGTCGATCAACACAAGCTTGCCGAATACGGTGGTGCGATCGCTATTGTCCTATTCGGCTTTGAATCAAAACACGGCAGGTTCTGGAACGATATACAGTCGGGAAAATACAGTTATTGGTTTTCGAACAGAATTTACGCGTGAGTTAGAGGTTGGTGATACTATCTCTGCCATCGCAAATGGTGTTCGGCAGACGCAGGAAGTTACTCGAATCGATTCCGATACCTCCCTTGAAATTGCCAGTTCTTTTTCGAGCCAGAATTTAAACCACAGTACTCCTTATTCCGCACTGACGGTTATTTTCTCCGGCATAGGCAATACCATTAGTAATAGTGTCTCTGAAGATCGAGGGACAATTTCAAGTAATGGTTTACAGGTTATCGGCCATGAAACTAATTTTTTGAATCTCAGGCGATCTGGAACAACAAGAACAACAATCGCAGCTCTAGGACAGGTCAAAACCGTTACAAATATTGAATCTAATACGCTATTAACTATTGATAGCCCATTTGTAAAACCTGGATTAAATCCAGGAACGTCGTATGAGCTTTCAACGCCCAAAAGACGCCATTATCTTTTTGCAGGAAGTGATGATGGTCTCTATAGATCTCTAAACCAGGGAAGAGACTGGACATCTGCCAATTTAACTGATTTAGTGGTCTATTCCCTCCTTCGTGAAGGAGATCGAACTTATTCTGGCACGAGTCGGGGAGCTTATTTGTCTACCGATCATGGAGTTAGTTGGAATAGTATCACTACCGGTGATTCTCCCACGGCAAATCAAGCTATTTTTACAATTTCAGTTTATAGAAATTCGATTTTTATTGGCACAGGCAGCGGTGTATTTCATTCTCAAGATTCTGGAACTAGTTGGGATCCTGCCAACGAAGTATTGAACGAGGATAGTAGTTTAGGGGAATATAAAATTTCTTCTCTTACCGCTTATGAGCGAGGTTCAAAGTGGTATCTTGTTGCAGCTACAGATAATGGCATCTTTATTTCAGAAAATAGTCTCACAGTAGCTGAAGCTAGCATTGAATGGCGGCGGGTCAGTCAGGATTTGGCGACGCAGGACATGACGGCGATCGCCATCAGCGACACCAGCAAAACCCTGTTTGCTGGGAGTGTGTTCAAAGGCTTTACTGAAGCGGATGCAAGTACAGAAGCCGTAGGAGAACCAGGGGCGATCGCCCCCATTCCCCAGCCGCGTCCAGCGCCCAACCTGGAATGGCCGGAGTTTCGCATTCAAGACCCGCGTCAGATTGATCTGGAAACCCTGTATCCGCAGATTTTGCCGAATAGTTGGGTCGTGCTGTTTGACAATCGTGACCCCCAGGATCCGGCGCAGGAGGCCCCGCCTCGCACCGCCGTGCGGCGGGTAGATCAGGTGTTTGCTATTCAGCGCAGTGCTTTTGGCTTGAGCGGCAAGATTACCCGCCTTGAACCCCAGGAACCCGTTGATCCGGATAGTTTTGGGCTACGAAGTACTACGGTATTCGCCCAAAGTGAAGCACTGCCGCTGGCTTTGGAACCTTTGACAGTGGGCGATCGCGGCTTTGATATTTTCCAGGATCCCATCAAGCTTGATACAATCTTTCTGCAAGACTTTATCCAAAACCTTCAGCCCCAGCAAACCCTGATTGTTCGAGGACAGCACTGCCGGATGCGGCTGGATCACGTCGGTGGCGTCTATCGCGCCCAGTTGGGCTGGGAGGCTCGTCATCAAGGGTTAGAAAACCTCAGCGTTCGCCTCCTCAAGGCAACGAATGGAGGGCTGTTGGCTGGCACGGATGGGGGATTGTACGGGTTGCCCAATAGGGCCGCTAATCCTGCCGCTGATACGGATGGCGTATGGCAGCGGCTATATGGACTGAAGGCTGAGCCTGTCTATGCTTTGCTGGAGCTTTCAGCCGATCCGTCGCCCGGTGAAAGTCGATTTCTGGCGGGTACCGAGCAAGGACTTTACCAAACTACTGATTTAAGGAGTACCTGGCAGCGCATCGCCGCCCTGCCGGAGGACGTTGTTTTGGCATTAATCCAGATTGAAGTAGCCAGTAGCGACTCAGGGTTTAATGCGGTGATCAGCGGCACGGATTTTTCAGACATTGTTTTAGAGGGTGGAGGGGAAGGCGGCGTCAGGGTTGGCGACATTGTTACCCTACAGACTGGAAATCAGAGCCGCTTTGTCACTGAGGTTGCGGATACTCGCACTGCCAAAATTAGTGCCCCCTTTGATCCAGAGCCTGAACCAGATCCTCCGTCGGATAGTCCGGAATCTCTGACTTTCTCAATTGGGGGCAAAGCCCTGTTTGTGGGGATGCGGCGGGGGTTGTACCGTTCCCCCGATCAAGGGCAAACCTGGGAGGCGATCGCCCGCTTCAACGAAACCACCATCACCGCCCTGGCCGTTGGTTCCACCCATCTGTTTGCTGGCACCCTTGCCGGACTGTTTGTTACAAGTGACACGGGCCAGAACTGGGAGCCAGTTGACGCACTGGATCAAATAACGGTGCGATCGCTCCTTGCAGAAAGTCCAGGCGATGGCGATCGCCTGTGGATTGGCACCACCCAGGGGCTGTACTTGATCCAGGATTCCCGGCAAAATCTGCAAGGTGTTTCCTGGATGAAAGGGTTGCGCGATCGCACTATTCTTTCCCTCCAGCGAGAGAGCGATCGCCCGGAGGTTAATCTCCTGGAGGACAATCGCCTGGTTGCTGGAACCGATCGGGGCGTCTACCATTCAGACGATGGTGGTGAGACCTGGATAGTGCTGGATGCGGGACTGGTGGCAGATCAGGGGCGATCGCTCCAGCTCATTGACAATGTCCTTTGGGTGGCCACGGAGGCGGGCGTATTTCAATCCAGGGAGGTGGGACTGCGCCAGGAGCCGACGACCTGGGAGCGGCGGGATACGGGGCTGACCAACAGCCAGATCACCGCCCTGGCAATGGATAGTAGCGGCACGGTGCTCATGGCGGGGGCGACGGAGGGTTTGTTCCGGTCGGGGGATGGAGGACGCACCTGGGAGCCGCTGCAGGAAGGCCTGTCGTCCCTCCGGGGAAGCCGACCCTTGCCGGTACAGGCAGTGTTGGCCCAATCCCAGGATCAGGCTCCGGAAATCAAGCCCGATCGCTGGTTTGCGGGAACGCCGGAAGGGGTGTTTTATTGGGAGGCCAATCAGCAGCAGTGGCGAGGCTTGACCGCTGGGCTGGTGTATCGCGACGTACGGGCGATCGCCCTTCACCAAAGCCAGATCTACATCGGCACCCAGCAAGGGGGAGTTTTACGCCTTGCGACGAGTTCAGGTAGGGATGCGGGTGAAAATTTAGAGGCAAGTCGGTGGCAGCCGACGGGGCTGGGCAATATCAATGTGCAAGCGTTGGCCGATGCCGATGGCAGGCTGCTCCTGGCAGGCACGGAGCGGAATGGTCTGTTTCTGTCCACGGACAGGGGGACGATCTGGATACAGATCACCGAAAGTCGTCCGGGGCCGGGGACGCTGTCCAGCGATGGTAGCCAGGTGGTGTGGCAGGGCACGGCTTTGAGGCTCCAGGCGGGGGATGTGATCAACGCCCTGGGACAGACGCGCACCGTGGTCAACCTCACCGAGATTTCCCCCAATCGGGCTGAACTCACGGTGGATACGCCCTTCCGCCCGACGTTGCCCGCCAATACCCGGTTCACCATCAATACTGGGCTGACGAATCGAAATATCACGGCGATCGCCACTGCCGCTATCAAATCTCCCAACCCTGAAGGTGCTGCCCCTAACGAGTCTCCTGACTCTGACGATTCTGATCTGGTGATCTTTGTTGGTACGGCGGGGAGCGGTGTTTTTCGGTCGGTTGCCTCAGCGTCAGACTTGCGCCAGGGGCGGGGGGGCGATCGCTGGGAGCAGGTGATTACCAACCTGGAGGATTTGGAGATCCGCTGCCTCGCTGTGGAGCCGGTCGGCAGCACCCAGCGGGTTTGGGCAGGCACCGCCTCCCAGGGGGCGTTTCGCTCGGATAACGGCGGGGATTTGTGGGCAAAGGTGAATCGCAATTTGACCAACACGGATGTGCGGGCGATTCTGATTCCACCGTCCGACCCCAACGAATTGCCTGCCGTGCTGTTGGGAGGCATGGGCATCCTCACCTCCCTGGACGGGTTTCACACAAAGCCGGTGCAGCGGGGGGACATTGTGCAGGTGGTGCAGCCACCCGTCAGGGAAGATACTCAGGCTACAGAGACTCAGGCTACAGGCTTTCAGGCCACAGATCTTCAGGCCACAAACTTTCAGGCCACAAACTTTCAGGTTACAGATCTTCAGGCCACAAACTTTCAGGTCAAAGATAAAGATGCCTTTGTCGGAGCGCTGCAAACCTTCAGCCTGGAGGATTTTACCCTGCTGCCTGCGGCGGATGATGCCGCCGTCAGCGAAGTGGTGACCCTTGAGGAGCCACCCACCGACCAGCAACTGCCGATTTTGACCCTGCAGCAGCCTTTGAAGTACGGCTTTGATCCGGCGACGGTGCAAATCTTTGCCAATGTAGTGCGGGCTACCCACGGGGAGACGGTGGCCGAGATCCTGGGTAGTGGCGATGGCAACGAGGCCAATCCCCGATTCACCCTGTCCAAGCCACCGTTGACCTACGTGGCGGCGGACAATCCCCAGGGGGCGGCCAGTACGCTTAACCTGCGGGTGAACGGCGTGCTCTGGCAGGAGGCTCCTTCCCTCTATTCTCTGAAACCCCAGGATCAGAACTATATCCTGCGCCTCCAGGACGACGGGACGCCCGTGGTGATTTTTGGAGATGGGCAGCGGGGGGCACGGTTGCCCAGCGGCCAGGAGAACGTCAGCGCCGTCTACCGCAGCGGCATTGGCCTGGAGGGCAACGTGGGGGCAACCAGCCTCAGCATCCTCAAGACCCGGCCCCAGGGAATTGCCGATGTCATGAACCCCCTGGCGGCCACTGGCGGCGCACCACCCGAAACCCTGGAGACCGCCCGCACCAAAGCTCCCCCCACCGTGCGCACCCTCGATCGCATCGTGTCGCTCCAGGACTTTGAAGACTTTGCCCAGGGCTTTGCTGGCATTGGTAAAGCACAGGCGATCGCCCTCTGGAATGGGGCCAATCCCCTCGTGCATATCACCGTCGCGGGCCTCCGGGGGGCAGAGATTCCCGAAACCTCCAGCCTCTACGAAAAGCTGGTCTCGGCCATTGACCGGGCACGGGACCCCATTCAGCAAGTCGAGGTGATGTCCTACCGCCCCATCCTGTTCAACCTGGAGGGACGGGTGCTGCTCGACCCCCGCTATCAGGCGGAGGTGGTGCTGGGCCAGATTGGGGCCGCCATGGCGGACACCTTTGCCTTTGAGCGGCGGACCTTCGGCCAATCGGTCACCTCCGCCGAGGTGATTAGCGCCATTCAAGGGGTGGAGGGAGTGCAGGCCGTGGATCTGGATGCCCTCTATCGCTCGGGGCGCAGCAAGGCCCTGGAGTCGGTGCTGACCGCCGATCTGGCCCGCTACAACGCCCAAACCCACAGCCTGGAAGCCGCCCAGCTCCTGATCCTCAACCGGGCTGGGGTGACGCTCACCCCGGTCTTGACCCTCTAGCCAGCCGATGTGCCCACGCCCCCTACCCCCACCCCCCCAATGACCCAGAGCCGCGATCGCCGCAACAACCAGCAGCCCGCCAACAAACCC
>JAYKGU010000222.1:0-3911 GCA_035285585.1 Synechococcales cyanobacterium | reverse complement strand
GGCTCACATGCAGAACGCCCTGACGCCGCTGTACCCGGACAGACTGCACCGCTACATCGTTCAAAGCTTCAACCCGCTGACGAATTAACTCCTGGACGTACTGGCGCGTGTTGGCCTGCACCAGCAGGTTTCGTAGGGATATTCCCAGGGGAAAGCCAATGACCACCAGTAGTGCAAAGGTAAACGTCATTCCCTCCTGGGCTTTCTTGGGTGAGCCGTAGCCCTGAGCCAGAAACACGATGATGCCGCTGAAAATGATCCCCGTCAGGTTGGTGATGAACAGCAGCACCGATCCGGTGAGGGTCGCTACATCCCAAAGAGCCAACCCAATACCGATGACGCTGAGGGGCGGTACCAGAGCTACGGCGATCGCCACCCCTGGAAATGCATCGGCAATATATTTGCGCGATTTGGCAAACGCCCCCGCCGCCCCCGCCGCCATAGCCACCACCAGATCAATCAAGGTTGGCTGAGTGCGGGCCAGAATTTCCTCATTCAAAATCCGCAGCCCCACCACCTGACAGAAGAAGGCCGCGCTGCCAATGGTCACCAGCAGGCTGAGGGTGAGCGTCAGACCGGCCCGCTTTAGCAGGCGACGATTGCCAGCAGCGATCGCGTAGGCAATGCCAATCATTGGCCCCATCAAAGGCGCAATAATCATCGCGCCAATCACCGTGGCCGTGCTGCCCGACAGCAGCCCCAGGGTGGAAATAGCCCCCGACAGGCTCAACATCACAAAGTAGCTGAGGGAGGGCACTGACTCGCGCCAAAGGAGCCGGTTAATCCCGTTAATGGACGCCGGTTTGGTGGCTAGCCATTGCCAATCCCCGCTGTTGCTATAGAAAAGCTTGCGGGTGAATCTGCGCCCTCTGGCGAGGACTTTAAGGAGCGATCGCTTGTCCATCTGCACGCACTAATCCTGCCACAAGAACCTGGATACAAATCTCGCAGGGGCAAATAACCGTTTGCCCCTACAGTAAATGGCGAAGCAAATAACCCACTAGCCTAGCCCGAACTGTCAATCCTTTAGGGAATACTTGATTTCTTCCACTGGAGGCATCCACCCTCAGATACATCTACATCGGACAGGTTCTGGCTTAAAGCGGGACAAATTGAGTCGGACAGTGGGGCACTGAGCGTCTCGCTGTCTGGCCTTAAGTACCCCATCAACCGACATGTGTCGTCGCAAAATCACGGGTGTTAGCTAAACTGAACCATAGCGATTCTTTCTTATCATTGCCCATGTCTACCCCTGCCGTTCAAGCCACGCCAGCCCCCGCCGAATTGGCATTGCCGGATGACGTGGTGTTTCCACCCAGCAACCCTTACAGTGATGAACCGCCCTTGGAAAGCTCCCAACACCTCCAACAGCTTCTGCTGCTCATGAAATGCCTGGATTGGCTCTGGAAAGATCGCCACGACTACTTCGCTGCAGGGAACCTCACGGTCTACTACAGTCCCCATCAGCGTAAGTCGGAGGACTTCCGCGGGCCTGATTTTTTCGTCGTGCTGGGCACCGAGAAGCGCCCCCGCAACAGTTGGGTAGTGTGGCACGAGGGGGGGCTATACCCCCACGTGATCATTGAACTGCTGTCGGACTCAACCGCCAAGGTTGATCGAGGGTTGAAGAAGGAGATTTATCAAGACATTTTCCGTACGCCGGACTATTTCTGGTTCCATCCCGACACGCTAGAGTTTGAGGGGTTTCACCTAGCGGATGGGGTCTACCAGCCGCTGTCCCCCAATGAACAGGGCTGGCGGTGGAGCCAGCAGCTCCAGCTTTATCTGGGGATTTACGAGAGCCAGCTGCGGTTTTTCACAGCCGAGGGCGTGCTGGTGCCTACCCCCGAAGAATCGGCTGAAGCGGAGCGTCAGCGGGCCGAAGCCGAACACCAGCGGGCCGAAGCGGAGCGCCAGCGAGCCGAAGCCGAACGCCAGCGAAATGAGCGGTTTGCCGCTCGCCTGCGAGAGTTGGGCGTGAATCCCGACGATTTGCAGTAGACACAGACGATGGGTGGATGGAAGCGAATTTTGGGGAGAAGTCAGCGTGATCGGGCAAATACTGGGCGATCGCTACGAAATTCGTGAGCAACTGGGCAAGAAGGCCGGTCGGCAAACCCTGCTGGCCTGGGACCGGCACCAAGCGCAGCCGGTGGTAATCAAACTGCTCACTTTCAGCCAGGACTTTGTTTGGGACGACCTGAAGCTGTTTGAGCGGGAAGCGGAAACCCTGCGCAGTCTCTCCCACCCCGCCATTCCCCGCTATCTAGACTTCTTTGAAATTGCCCAACCCCCGGCCCACCAATTTGCGCTGGTGCAGAGCTATGCAGCGGGCCAGTCCCTCAATGCCCACCTCAGGGCAGGGCACAGCTTTCAAGAATCGGAGGTGACCCAACTGGCGATCGCCCTGCTGGAAATTTTGGTCTACCTGCACAGCCGCCATCCCCCCGTGATCCACCGCGACATCAAGCCCAGCAACATTTTGTTGACCCATCGCTCTGGTTGCTCGGTGGGGGAGGTGCATCTGGTAGACTTCGGCTCAGTACAAACCCTGGCCGCCACCGAAGGGGGTACTATCACCATCGTGGGCACCTATGGCTACATGCCGCCGGAGCAGTTTGGCGGACGCACCAGCCCGGCCTCTGACCTGTACGGCCTGGGAGCAACGTTAATCTATCTGGTAACTGGACGACACCCCGCTGATCTTCCCCAGCGGCAGCTACGCCTGGAGTTTGAACCGCTGGCCAATCTCAGTCCTGGTTTGACGCGGTGGCTGGCACGGCTGGTGGAGCCGAGCTTAGACCGGCGGTTTACCTCGGCGGCGGTGGCTTTGAGAAAGCTGGAATCCCTTTCCCAGCCTATGCCGGTGTGGGGAGAGCAGCCCGTTCAGCCCGAAGAGAAAGGGGTGGCGATCGCCCAGCCCCCGAACAGTCAAATCCAGCTCTCCCAATCCGCCGACCATTTTACGGTGCAGTTTCCTACCAGATTCACGGAAAAAGCACCCAATCCCTCCCCTTTCTTTCGCCATCACTGGATGTGGTTGACGGCTTCGGTCTGCCTCTTCGTTGCCCAGCCTGAGCTGCTGGTGTTTCTCCTGTTTCTGTGGGGGGGTGGTGCGGGAACTGAAAAACTCGTTCTCAAAGGTCTCACTCGCTCCCACAGCCAGACCCAGAGGCTTACCATTGATTCCCAGCAAATCACCCTCGACCGTTACGAAAACGACGCCCTCCACAGTTCCTGCTGTAGTCCCCGAAATGCCCTGGTCGGCATTGAATATTGCAGCGGTCACGAAGGCTACCACTCCTTAAAAATCTGGGCCGATCAGCCCTATGAGTTTGGCAGCAACAGTTCCATTACCGCCGCCGATCTGCAGTGGCTGGCCCAGGAGTTGGGCAACTGGCTGGCGATCCCCGTGCAGCACACCAGTCAGCACCTGCCCCTGCCCAGAGCAATGTTCCGCAAAGGCCCTCCCAAGCTGCTGCCCAAGCCTGCTCCTGTAGAAAAACCGGCCCACAGCCCCATCGTCCTGCTCAAGCGCCCCAACTGGATTGACATTCTGGTACCCGCAGATGGTAGCCCTACGGCGGATGCCCATACCCGCCTCTACATCGACCACCAGCAAATCCACCAGGCCCACGCCTTTGGTGACGATCCACCCCCCAGCCTGCGGGTGGCCATCCGGGCTATTGAGTACCACAGCGGTGACGACACCGATGGTTTTTTGCGGGTTTGGGCTGGCAAGCAAAACTATGACCTGGGCCGGGATATTCCCCTGTCTCCCGAAGAACTTCGCTGGCTGGTGTACGAGCTGGGGGATTGGCTCAAAGTACCGATTTACCGGCATTAAGTAGGTCAGCGGGTCAGCACAACGAGAGGTATTCCTGGATACTTTTAACACCTCAGGAGTTCCC
>JAYKGU010000221.1:0-19793 GCA_035285585.1 Synechococcales cyanobacterium | reverse complement strand
TAGACCTTACGGCAAATTTCCAGCCAGTCTTCAAATACTGCTGCCTGTTGCGCCGTGGGAATGAGTTTGTACTCGTAGGTGAGATTCAGCATAGTTCTATTGTACTCTATGACTGAAGAAAAAGTATAGGCGTTTATTCAGAAAAGTCGTCCCAGAAGGACGGGGCTTGTATCCCATTATTTTTGGTCATGGGAAGGATTTTAGGGAACGATGAGCACCGGGCAGGGCGACAGGTTGATTACCCGATTGCTGACGCTGTCGGTGATGTCTTCTTCCATCAGGCCAGTGCCGCGACTGCCCATGACGATCAGATCGACTTCCAGCTCATCGGCCACGTCGCAGATGACAAAGGCGGGTTTGCCTTCCTGCTCGATGGTCTCTACCTGGATGCCCTGGTCGCTGAACAGGGTCTTGGCCGTTTCCAGGAGTTTGGCGATCGCCTCGGGTGAGGACATTTCTGGATCGGATGAGGATTTTTGCGCGTCCTGGGTGGTTTCTACCACCGAGAGAATGGTGAGCTGACTGTTGTAGGTTTTCACGAGGTTGACCACCAGCTCGGCAGCATGGCGCGACTCGCGGGTTTGGTCAATGGGAAACAGCACTTTCTTAAACATAGGACACCTCTGAAGGGGAACCAGACTCCGATAAGATGTGGGTGGCTAGAAAAGTTATCGGTGTTAGCTAGAGCCGCGTCGCTGACGGAGCAGCATTTCTTGTCGATATCGTTATGCCCGACATTGCCATTGCTGGAACTCCAGCAGTGGTGTTGCCGACATAACAGTATTTTTTATCATTAGCGCACAACGGGTGACGAATCGCTAATTGCTGTTTGCTCGGGGCCAGTTATCAATCGATACGTTTTGTTAGAAAATATCAATAGGTAATTACACTCATTAGGGGGTTACGCAGTGCCAAAGAAAACTCTAGCAAATTTGACAGCAGCCGACGTCTCCGGTAAGCGCGTTTTTGTACGGGCTGATTTCAACGTGCCTTTAGATGAACAGGGGGCGATCGCCGATGACACCCGCATCCGCGCCTCCCTGCCCACCATTCAAGATCTGATGGATAAGGGCGCAAAGGTCATCCTCAGCAGCCACATGGGACGCCCCAAGGGTGTAAAAGACAGCCTGCGGCTGACGCCTGTAGCTGAGCGGCTGACAGAACTCCTGGGTAAGCCTGTTCAGAAGTGTGATGACTGCATTGGTGACGAGGTGGCAAAGACAGTGGAGGCGATGCAGCCGGGGGATGTGGTGCTGCTGGAAAACGTCCGCTTCTACGCCGAAGAGGAGCAAAACGATGCGGAGTTTGCCAAGAAGCTGGCTGCCAACGCCGACCTGTATGTCAATGACGCTTTTGGCACCGCCCACCGCGCCCACGCCTCCACGGAAGGCGTGACCCATTACCTGAGTCCCTCCGTAGCGGGCTACCTGATCGAAAAAGAGCTGGAGTTTCTCCAGAATGCGATCGATAACCCCCAACGGCCTCTGGTGGCGATTATCGGCGGCTCTAAAGTCTCCAGCAAAATTGGCGTGATTGAAACCCTGCTGGACAAGGTGGACAAGCTGCTGCTGGGCGGTGGCATGATCTTCACCTTCTACAAGGCCCGTGGCCTCAGCGTCGGCAAATCCCTGGTAGAAGAAGACAAAATTGACCTGGCGAAGGCATTGGAAGCTAAGGCCAAGGAGAAGGGAGTTGCCCTCTTGCTGCCCACGGATGTAGTGGTGGCCGACAACTTCGCTGCCGACGCCAACGACCGAACGGTGAGCGTCGAAAATATCCCTGACGGCTGGATGGGCCTGGATATCGGCCCCGACTCGATCAAGGTCTTCCAAGAGGCGCTGCAGGACTGCAAGAGCGTCATCTGGAACGGCCCCATGGGGGTGTTTGAGTTCGAGAAATTTGCTAAAGGCACGGAGGCGATCGCCCATACCCTGGCCAGCCTCACCAAAACCGGCACGACCACCATCATCGGCGGCGGCGACTCCGTGGCGGCGGTAGAAAAGGTGGGCGTGGCCGACCAGATGAGCCACATCTCCACGGGCGGCGGTGCCAGCCTAGAGCTGCTGGAGGGCAAAGTGCTCCCCGGTATTGCGGCTCTCGACGAGGCTTAGGCTTCCTGGGTGGCGATCGCCCCCCGCTATATTCGTTTAATTCCGATTTAACTCAGAGTGAATCAGGGCAGGTTGGGGCGATCGCGCTCCCCTGCTTTTTTTAGCTAAAGCGGTAACTGAGATCCCCGTATTATTGGCAGCGCTGCTATCTTGGAAAATACTGACAAGATTGGCTTGGATTGGTTGGCTTCATGAACGCTTCTGAAAACGTCACCTTTGAGCATTCCCCCAGACCCCGCTTTCGATTCAATAAGCAGCTCTGGGATCGATTTGTCGAAATTGCCCAGCCCTACTTCTATCCCGTGGAGCGAGGCGGGACGGCGACTTTCCTCGGTCTGCTGGTGGTCGTGCTGGTTCTCGTCGTAGCGGTGACGTTCCTTCTAACGGCGGGCCTCACCAAAGCGGGGCAGGTCTTTTTCCCAGAGTTTTTTACCACCCTGGCGGGCCAGCTAGTACAGCGCATCGACATTCTGCTAAATTCCATCGCGCTGCCGTTCGCCCTGGGGACGCTGATTAGCGGTGGGGCCATTTTCTTTGCCCTGCGGCAAAAGCTTCGGCAGCGCTGGCGGCAGTGGTCGCTCCTGGCACTTTTGCTATTCCTGTCGTTCGTGGTAAACGGCATGAACGTCACCATCAGCTACGCATTTCGCTTCATTGACAATGCCCTCAATCAGAAGGAAGAGCCGCTGTTCTGGCAGTTTCTCTTCATCTATGCAGGGATTATTGTACTGGCGGTGCCGATCGTCGTGCTGTACCGGTACACTCGCCTGAAGCTAGGGCTGTTCTGGCGGGAATGGCTGACCCAGCTCTTCTTCAATCGCTACTTTGCCAATCGGGCTTACTATGAGCTGGACTCCAACGCCATCAACACTGAGATTGACAACCCCGACCAGCGGATTACGGAGGATATTAAATCATTTACGGAAGTCACGCTGACGTTTTTGCTAGACATTCTAGACTCTATCCTCACCCTGCTGGCCTTTACCGCGGTTCTCTACAGCATTTCCCACATTCTCACTCTGGGGCTGGTCGTCTATGCCGTATTGGGCACCGCCTTTGCCATTGTTGTGGGGCAGCGCCTGATTCGCATTAATTATGACCAGCTTCGCCTGGAGGCCAACTTCCGCTATGGCATGGTGCATGTGCGGGACAATGCTGAATCCATTGCTTTCTACCGAGGCGAACGGCTAGAGCAGCAGCAGGTCGGAGAGCGCTTTTTTGCCGCAGTGCGTAACTTTGACCTGCTCATTATTTGGCAATCGTTAATTGAGCTGTTTCAGTACGGCTACAACTACTTCACCCGCATCGTGCCCTATGCCATCGTTGCGCCGCTCTATTTTGCTGGACAGACCGACTTCGGTACCATTGGGCAGGCCTATCTGGCGTTTTACCAGGTACTGAACGCCCTGTCTTTAATTACAAATAAGATCAATTCAATCGCTGCTTTTGCGGCCAGCATCAACCGTCTGGGCACCTTCTACGAACGTCTGGAAGACCCGGCCAATGCGGCCAGCTCTGATGGCAAAGTCCACCATATCAAAACCCAGATTGCCCCCCACCTGAGCATTCAAGATCTCACGCTGCTCACCCCCAACTCTGAGCAAACCCTGATTCGCGACCTGACGCTGGACGTTGACCCCAACGATCGCCTCCTGGTCGTTGGGGCCAGCGGCTGCGGCAAGAGTTCTCTGATGCGGGCGATCGCCGGACTTTGGACCAATGGCGACGGCGTGATCAAACGTCCCGATGTGACGAACATTCTGTTCTTGCCCCAGCGTCCCTACATGCTGCTGGGTACCCTGCGGGATCAGATTGTCTACCCCAACAGCCACGCTACCGTATCGGATGAAGAACTGGAGCAGGTGCTGCAAAAAGTGAATTTGGCGGGTCTGGCTGAGCGGGTTGGGGGGCTGCATGTTGAGCGCGATTGGCCCACGGTCCTTTCTCTCGGAGAACAGCAGCGGCTGGCCTTTGCCCGCATTTTGCTGACCCAGCCCCGGTATGCCATTCTTGACGAGGCAACCAGCGCTCTGGATGGGCCAAATGAGCGATCGCTCTATGATCTGCTGAAGGAACTGGACATTGTCTACGTTAGCGTGGGCCACCGCGCCAGCCTGATTGAGTACCACGACAAAGTCCTGGAACTGGGTGCCCAGGGGAGCGGCTGGCGGGTAGCCGATACCCGTGAATACGAAATGGCCTGAGTAGATGGGGGCGAGTCACTCGCCCCCCTGATTTGGACGGGTGAGCCGCCGCCGAAAGATTCTTCGGAATTAATAAGTAGGTCAGCACAATTAAATTCATGTTAGAAAACCGGGGGAGCGCCCCACCGGTTTTCTAACCTTCGTTTTTCAATGCAGTTCTACTTAGCTGCAGCAAAATATTCGCCGGATGCTGCCATTGCTGCGCTGTTTAACAGCGCGGGACCGTGCTCGTTACAAAATGCATACCCGGCTCGGTTTAGCTTATACGGAAATGGGCACACTAAAAGCGAACCTGATAAGGGCTTATAGCTTAAGGATGGACAACTTAACCATTTACCAGGAGTTTATTTGATCTGAAAAAATGCGCACACGCTAGTTAAGTATTTATGCCGAGATTAAACCACCGATCTACCTCTGGGCAGACTTCCCTTGCACCTCCCTTCCCAATCTCCCCTGATCCGGCGGATTGCGACCAGGAACCCATTCACATCCCTGGGTATATTCAACCCCACGGCGTGCTATTGGGGTTGCGATCGCCCGACCTTAAAATTGTGCTGGCTAGCGAAAACACGATCGACTTTTTCTCCCAGCCTGCTTCATCCCTCCTCAACCGCCCCCTCAGTACCCTGCTGGATGCGTCCACTCTTCGTCATATTCAGCATCTGCTCACCCAGGGACTCCCCCACCTGGCCAGACCATTTCCCATGACGATTGAGATCAATGGTCGATCCTGTCAAATGATTGGGGAACTGCATGGCCCCGATCCAAGTACCGACGACGTAGCCCTGCTAGAGTTAGAGCCTCAACTTCCGGGAGTAGCCCACGACGAGTTTTGGTCCTATCAGTTTGTCAAAGGTCTGATTGCGGATCTCCACCGATCCACTTCCCTTGAAAAGTTAACCCAGCAGATTGTGCAGCGGGTACAGGAATTCACTCAGTTCGATCGGGTGATGATTTACCAGTTTGACCCTGACGAAAGCGGTAAGGTCATTGCTGAGGCAGTGTCAGGTCAGCGTGAGCGCTACCTGGGCCTGCACTACCCCGCCGCCGATATCCCGCCCCAGGCCAGACAGCTTTTTTTGAAGAGCTGGGTGCGGGCTATTCCCGATGTGCAGCACCAGCCAAGTCCCATCGTTCCAGATGTGGGGCCATTGAGCCGCCAGCCCCTTAACCTCAGTCGGGCAGTTTTGCGGGGCGTTTCCCCCTCCCATCTGGAATACCTGCGGAATATGGGGGTGGCCGGGGCGCTGACGGTGTCCATCGTCACCGAGCGGCGGCTGTGGGGGTTGCTGGTGTGTCACCACTACAGCCCCAAGCGGGTAGACTGCTATCTGCGAAACGCCTGCGAATTCCTGGGACGGTTTTTGTCCATCGAGCTGATCCATCAGCAGGGGCGGGACGCCCAACTGTATTGGGATCGGGTGCGGGCCTTCCAGTCTTTGCTGCGGCAGCGACTACAGCAAGCGCCGGAGCAAATTGATCAGGTTCTCATCCAGCACCAGGATGCGCTCCTGACCCTGGTTAATGCCTCAGGAGCGGTGCTGTGCTTCAACGGCCAGATGGTTTGTTTGGGAAAAACGCCGCCAGAAGCTGAGGTGGTAAGGCTGGTGGAGGGGTTGTGCCATGACGAGCAGCAGGAGGTGTTTCACACCGATTATTTGGCAAGCATCTATCCTGAAGCTCAGAAGTATGCAGCGATCGCCAGCGGACTTCTGGGAATCTCCGTCGGGCTACACCACCTGTCCTACCAGGTTTTTTGGTTTCGTCCTGAACAGCCCCGCATAGTTGAATGGGCTGGTAATCCCTACAAACAGCCAGCGGCCTTGGCCGATGACGGAGTCTTGCGCCTGACGCCTCGGGGGTCTTTTGAGCGCTGGCAGGAGGTATTGCAGGGGCGATCGCACCCCTGGCACGACCTGGAGGTGGAAGCAGCTCAGAACTTGCGCACTATGCTGCTGCTCGCCGTTCTAGAAGCGTCGCGGGTAGCCCTCCAGGCGGCGGTCGAGCAGGCAGAGGTGGCCAACGCTGCCAAAAGTCAGTTTCTTGCCAAAATGAGCCACGAGCTGCGCACTCCGCTCAACGTTATTCTGGGATTTACCCAACTGCTGAGCCGGGACATTGACCTCGCCCCCAATCATCAGCAAGGTCTGGACATCATCAGCCGCAGCGGCGAGCACCTCCTGAGCTTGATTAACGATGTGCTGGAGATATCCAAAATTGAAGCCGGACAGGTGTCGCTGAAGGTTTCCAGCTTTGATCTGTATCGGATTCTCGACTCCGTCCGAGATATGTTTCAGCACAAAGCAGCAGATAAGGGCATCCAGCTCCAGGTAGAGTGCCACGCCGAGGTTCCCCGGTATGTCCAGGGTGACGAGGCCAAAATTTGCCAGATTTTAATTAACCTGGTGAGTAACGCGGTCAAGTTTACGACCCAGGGCTACGTGCGTTTGCGGGTTTCCTGTCCACCACCATCCCTGCCCATCACCGACGCCCCCCTCTCCGCCACTGCTACGCCCATTGAGTTTAGGGTCGAAGATACGGGCACAGGAATTGCCGAGGGTGATCTGGAGGCGATCTTTGGGAACTTTGTGCAGGCGAGTCAGGGTCAGCACTTTATGGAAGGTGCGGGGTTGGGCCTCCCCATCAGTCGGCAATTTGCCCGGCTCACGGGGGGCGACATCACCGTCACTAGCGAGCTGGGAAAGGGTTCGTGCTTTATCTGCCAGGTCTATTTGCCGCCCGCCCCGTCGCCGCAACCATCTGCAACGGAGACGGACTTGCCCCCGCCCCACCCGCGTCGGAGGATTGTGGGGTTGGCTCCAGGACAGCCCCGCTATCGGTTTCTAATTGTAGAAGACGTTCGGATGAACCAGATGCTGCTGCAACAAGCGCTCACGGTCTTAGGCTGCGAAAGCCGGGTGGTAGAAGACGGGGCTGAGGTGATCGCCCTTTACCGCGACTGGCAGCCCGATTTGATCTGGATGGATCTGCGGATGCCGGTGGTGGATGGCTATGAAGCTACCCGCCAAATTCGTGCCCTGGCCAATGGCAGGCCCGTCGTCATCATTGCCCTGACAGCCCATGTGTTTCAGAACGACCGCGACGCCGCCATTGCTGCTGGATGTGACGACGTGGTGATCAAGCCTTTCTCGCTGGACGTGCTGTTTGAGATGATCGCTAAACACCTGGGGGTGGTTTACCAGTACGGGGATGGGGCGATCGCCCCCCCGGCTGACGACAGGCCACCGCCGCTGACGCAGAAATCTTTGCAGGTGATGCCTCAGTCCTGGCAAGGTGAGCTACAGGCAGCGGCGATCGCCCTGGACGAAGACAGGCTGCACGTGCTGATTAATCAAATACCCCCTGACCATCATTCCCTGGCGGCAGCGCTGACGGCCCTCGTCCAGGAAGTCCGGATTGATGTTTTGCTTGACTTACTTGAGTCTTAGCTTGTTTTTTCGATCTTCGCTGATAGCTGTCTATGGCACCTCAAACCACCGACATTCGGGGCAACATTCTGCTTGTTGATGACAATCCCACCAATTTACAGCTTCTCTCAGACATCTTGAAGCTGGCCGGACACCAGGTTCGGCGCACCGTCAGCAGCAAGTTGGCCATCCAGGCGGTACAAACCCAGCCGCCTGACATTATTTTGCTGGACGTGGATATGCCAGACATGGATGGCTATCACGTTTGCCAGATTCTCAAAGCCGATCCGGCCACCCGATCCATCCCCGTCGTTTTTATCAGTGCCCTTAACCAACCGGCGGATAAGGTGCGGGCGTTTGAAGTGGGGGGTTCAGACTATATTATGAAGCCGTTTCATGCCACCGAGGTGATCGCCCGCGTGCGGAATCAGCTCTTACTGCAGAGCCAGCAGCGCCACCTCATTGACCAGAACAATCTGCTTCAGCATGAGATCAATCTGCGGCACCAGGCCGAATCGCAGCTCCAGCGGCTAAACATGGGTCTGGAACGGCAGGTTAAGGCCCGCACGGCTGAGCTACAGCTTGCCTTTGAGTTTGAGGCGACGCTGAAGCGCATTACAGACCAGGTGCGCGATACCCTGGATGAAGATAAAATCCTGGAAACTGCCGTGCGCGAATTGGCGCTGGCCATTGGTGTCAATGGCTGCAACGCCTCCCTCTATAACCTGGAGAAGGGCACCGCCACCGTCTTTCAGGAATACACCACTCTGCCCCAGAGCTACATTGGGCGGGTGCTGCGGCTGCAGGAATTCCCCGAACTATATGGCCCCCTGCTAAATGGCCAACCTGTGCAGTTTTGCTCCCTGCTAGAAAATCCCGATCGGGGGCCGGTGGTAATGCTGGCCTGCCCAATTTTTGACAATCGTGGCGTTATCGGTGACCTCTGGCTCAACAACCACAGCTATTACGCCTTCCACGAACAGGACATTCGCCTGGTGCAGCAGGTGGCTAACCAGTGTGCGATCGCCCTGCGGCAGGCCCACCTCTACAAAGCTTCCCAGACCCAGATCGTCGAGCTGGAGCGGCTCAACCGCCTCAAAGATGATTTCTTGAGCACCGTCTCCCACGAACTGCGGACTCCCATGTCCAATATTAAAGCCCTGTCTCAGGTGCTCGATGACATGCTCCATCGGCAGCTCCTGGGCAAGGAGCGGTCTAGCGAAGAAATGGCCCATAAGCTGGCCCGCTATCTGAGCGTGCTGAAGGATGAGTGCGATCGCGAAATTAAGCTCATCAACGATTTGCTGTACCTGTCGGGTGTGGATGCCGACGTGACTCCCCCCAGCTTTATTGGGGTTGCCCCCAATGCCTGGATTCCGTATGTGGTGGAGCCGTTCAAGGAGCGTATCCAGGCCCAGCAGCAGACGCTGGTGCTCGATGTCCCCAATGACCTGCCCAAGCTCCAGACCGATTTGAAATATATGGAGCGGATTTTGTCAGAACTGCTCCACAATGCGTACAAATACACTCCGCCCCAGGAAACCATTAGCGTCTCGGCGACGGCAACCGACCACCAGTTGAGCATCCATGTGATGAATTCAGGCATTGAGATTCCCAATGGGGAGCGCGATCGCATCTTTGAAAAGTTCTACCGCATTCCTAGCAACGATCCGTGGAAGCACGGCGGCACTGGCCTGGGGCTAGCCCTGGTGAAAAAGCTGGCCAATCATCTGGGGGTGGAGATCAGCGTCGCTGGTCGCCCCAACCAGACAATTTTTACCGTCGATATTCCCCTGCTAGACCCCATTGCCGTCTAGGGGGCGTTTATCCACAAACCTGAGCCAGTAAGGCCACATCTCCCGGATATGATGGATGTACGTATAAACACCTATCGATACGGGAATGCTTGCCATGAGCCTTACTGTCATTAAGTTTTCGTCAGAAGACTGCGGCATTTGCCACAAGATGTCTTTTTATGACCAGAAAGTGGCCACTGAACTGGGCCTGGATTTTGTGGATGTGAAAATGCAGGACACTGCCACCTACCGCAAGTACCGCAAAATTTTGCTGAGCCAGTACCCCGATAAAGCGGGTATGGGGTGGCCCACCTACCTGGTGTGTGAGTCTCCAGAGGGGGATTTCAGCATCCTTGGGGAGGTCAAGGGCGGCCACCCCAAAGGCGACTTTCGCAATCGGTTAAAGGCGGTGCTAGCCACCCGAGTGTAAGAGATTTGCAAATGGCGATCGCAGACAAATGCTGGATAACGGCAAATGTCGCCAGAGAGCCTGATTGGGAAAACCCGCCAACCTTCTACGGACCAAAAATGCTCAGGTTGAGGGCACGGGAAATTTGGGCCAGAAAGGCGACCCCGCCAGCAGAATTGCCCGCCGGGTCGAGGGGGGGGCTGTAGCAGGCGATCGCCCCACACCGGGGAACCACTGCCAGCAGGGCACCGCTCACCCCCGATTTAGCGGGGAGGCCCACCTCCAGGGCAAACTGCCCCGATCGCTCGTACATGCCGCAGGTGGCCATCAGGGCCACCACCTGCCGCTGGTGGGCGGGCTGAATATCCGTCTGGCGAGCTACCAGCAGCAGCCCCATCTGGCTCAGATCGGCGACGGTGCCTGCCAGACAGCAGATTTGCTCGTAGGTGTCAATGGCAATGGCCACGGAACTGGCTAACCGTCCAGCCTGGGCCAATACCTGGGCGATCGCCCGATTGCGTTCGTTGGGGAGCGATCGCACCGCCGACAGCATGGCCGTATCCAGGGTGAGTCGACAATTCGCCCGCTGGTTGAGCCACTGGCACAGGTGTTTACACCGATCGCCGCCATTGCCCCCCGGCATCAGGCTGGCCAGGGCGATCGCGCCGCTGTTGAGCATGGGGTTGCGGGGAAATCCCTGATCTTTTTGCAATTGGGTAATGGAGTTGAAGGCCTGATCTGACGGTAGCAAACCAATCCGCGACCAGACCGGCTCATCTCCCAGGGTTTCTAGCAGGTACAGTAGCAGCAGCGGCTTGACGACGCTCATCAGGGCAAAGGTGAGCTGGGTATCGCCCGCCGCGTAGGTGGTGCCGTTGAGCAGACGGATGTGGGCCGCAAACCAGTCGGCCTGGGCGATCGCCAGCTTGGCAATGTAGGTGGGCAGGCGGCCCGACCTGGCACAGGCGCGGGCCTGGATTACCCAGTCTTCGAGCTGTTGAGGGGTCAAAACCAGGTTGGGATGGGAAGGAAAATTCACGCAGCCACCATCGAATTGAGGAGAGCATCAGGTGTAACGCTATTCAAGCACGCTTTGCAGGATTCTGTCTGTAGTATTAGTTTGTTGTACGGATGTTGAGGGTAAGGGCGATTGCATGGATATTAGCGAGCTGAAATTTCTGCTGACGCTGTTGGGCTACCCCGACTACCGCGCCCCCCTGTCCAAAATTCGCCCCACCGAAAATCCTACGGTGCGCAACCGGGCGTTTCGGCAACTGTGCGATCGCGGCCACATCAACTGTCTGGAGGAGATCGTGCGCTTTAAGATTGCTCCCCCCGGCAAGGCTCTGCTGAAAATTGAGGCGGCCCAACTGCCCATCAGCGATGTGGAGCTGGCGGTGCTGGAAGCCTGCGCCCAGGATACCGTCACCCCCGCCCAGGCCCTGAAGCGCATGGCAGCAACCCAGCGGCAGGAAATTCTCCAGGCCCTGGCAGAACGGGGGCTAATCCAGACAGAAACCGCCGTCAAGGAGGTGTGGCTCACCAGCCAGGGGCAAACCTTCTTGCAACACGAGTACAAACCCCAGGGCAATGGCACCATCAGCCTCAGCCAGCTCAGCCACTACCTGGCTTTTCTGCGGCAGGCCCACGCGGCGGAGCAGCACCCGGACGGCACCTCCCTCCCCCCCCATCTGCGGTGGCGCAGCTCGGCAAAACCCAGCGACGATCAGCTTTTGCAAACTATTTGCAGCCTGGATCACGAACTGGGCACGGATAACTATTTGCCCCTGTTTTACCTGCGGCAGGCGATGCAGCCTCCCCTATCCCGCGACGAGCTGGATCAGGCGCTATATCGCTTACAGCGCCAGGACAGAATTGAGCTGAGTTCTTTGCAGGAAGCGATCGCCTACACCCAGGAGCAAATCAATGCGGGCATTGCCCAGGATATCGGAGGGCCACTGTTCTTTTTGACGGTGGTGGCTGAGTAGGGTGCCGTTAGGCGTAGCCGTAACGCACCGTCCCACCAGATTTTGATACGTTACGCTGGCGCTAACGGATCCTGCGGAAAATTAAGGCAACCTCCTGAATTGGGTAAATGGTTAGATGGGTAGGATTTGGGGCTGGAAGGGTTTATCTTGACAAGATGAATGCTTTTTTCACCGTCTTGCCAGTCCCGCAACAGCTTTCTTTGAACGTTACTTCTGCCGCTCTGGCCCCACTCTGCCCCCTCCCTTCACCATGACTTCCTCCATCGACCAGATCCTGCGTAAAGCCGTCAATCCCTTTGACCCCGCCACGTTTAAGCCGGGGAATTTCTGGCATGAGCGGCATGATCCCCAACTGGAGGTAGATTCCATTCATCGAGAGGCGATCGCCCAGGTCGAATCTGTGCTGGAGCAGGTGGGGCAGGATCACCGCACCCGCACCCTGCTGCTGTATGGAGATTCGGGATCGGGCAAGTCCTACCTGCTGGGACGGCTGAAGCGGGTGCTCAATCAGAAAGCCTTTTTTGCCTACATCGACCCCTTCCCCGATAGCGAGGCCATCTGGCGGCATGTGCTGCGCTATACGGTGGATAGCCTGCTCAATGTGCCGGAGGGCAAGGCGGATTCCCAGCTTTTACTCTGGCTGAAGAGTCTGTCCATCTTCCGCCAGTGGGATATCACGCAATGGGTGCTGCTAACGGAGCGGCAGCGCTTTGTCCGCAAGCTCAAGAGCGAGTATCCATCGGGGATTTACAACGCGACTGAATTTTTTGGGGTGCTTTACGACCTGCTCGACCCGGAGCGCTACACCCTGGCCAGCGAGTGGCTGCGGGGGGATGACCTGGACGAGGAGAGCCTGGAACTGCTGAAGGTAAAGCAGTCCATCGAGACCGAAGACGCCGCCCAAAAAATCCTGGCTAACTTTGGCCGCATCGCCGCCGAGACCCAGCCCATCGTGCTCTGCTTTGACCAGCTCGACAACATTGCCCGCACCAGCGACGGCAGCATTGATCTACAGGCTCTGTTCAACGTCAATTCCTGCATCCACAACCAGGGGTTGAAAAGCTTTTTTGTGATTATCAGCATCATCACCAACACCCTGCGGCAGAACGCCGACCGGGTGCAGCCCGCCGATCGCGCCCGCATTGATGCCGAGGTGGCCCTCAAGCCCATTTCTCTAGATCAGGCGAGGGAACTGTGGGCCAGCCGTCTGATGCCCTTCCACCAGCAAGCGTCCCCCGCCCCCGACTCGCCCATTTATCCCCTGGCGGCGGATGCCCTGGAGCAGAAGTTCCCTGGCGGCAAGACCCATCCCCGCAATGCCCTGGAGTTGGGACGACGTCTGCTGCAAACCTACAAGCTGGGACGGGCGGATGAGGATTCTATCTGGACACAGATTGAGCGGGAGTCGGTGGATGCGCAGGCTCCCGCCAAACCGTCCGGGGAGGGGAAAGAGGATGCGATCGCCGCTTTCCGTCTAGTCTGGCGTAAGGAATTCAACGCGGTGGCGAAGCGCATCACCCGCATCCGCCAGCTTGCCTCTCCAGAACTCATTCAAATGCTCAAGGAAGCCCTGGCGGCCCTAACCGTTGAAGGCATCCGCCCCCGACTACTGCCCAGCCAGACCTACGGCAGCCACTCCTTTAGCTACGATGGCGGCAAAAAGGTAGGACGTATCGGGGTGGCCTGGAACGAAGACCCCAACATGACCACCTTTTACCACGTGATGAACGCCTGCCAGCGGACAGTAAACCTGGGGCTGTGTCAGACCCTTTACCTGATTCGGGGCGAAGGTATCGGCAAGCCGGGGCGCAAGGGCTATGAGATTTACCAGGGGATTTTTGCGGACGGTGCCCACACGCGCATTCGCCCCGATCTGGCGTCGGTGCATGGGCTGGCGACCTATCACAGCCTGGTGAATGCCGCTTACGCTGGGGAGCTGGTGGTGGCGGGTCAGGTGGTGGGCATTGAGGATCTGGAGAACCTGACGCGCCAGTCGGGGGTGCTGGAAGACCTGCGGGTGCTGCAGGATTTGCGGCTGGTGACGGGGCGATCGCACCCCAAATCCCAAAAATCCCCCAAGTCCTCCAAACCTCAACCCGATCCAGACCTCCAGCCCGTCCAGGAATTTCTGCTGGATCTGGTCAAAACCCACCAACTGCTGGGCCTGCAAATCATGCTCCAGACAGCCCAGGGCCAGTTCCCTGGCTTGACGGCAGTCCAGATCAGTCAGGCCATTGACAACCTCTGTCAGGCTAACCAGATTCAAATTATCGATCCCAGTGCCCGCCCCGACGAACAGCTCGTCTGCTACCAGCTTCCTTAGTTCGGGTCTAGCTCAGCCTTGGAAAAGCTGGCCTTGATCACAGTATGGACATTGCCCCGTGGCGCAAAGTCGCCTTCAATCGTCGCTTCCAGGGGCTGGCAGGCGGCCACAAAGTCGTCCAAAATTTGGTTGACGCTTTCCTCGTGGGAGATGTAGCGATCGCGATAGCCGTTGATGTACAGCTTCAGCGCCTTCAGCTCCACCACCTTCTCATCGGGCACATAGGTGATGTGAATTTGGGCAAAGTCGGGATAGCCGGAAAAGGGACACTTGCAGGTGAACTCCGGCAGGGTGATATCAATGGTGTAGGCACGGCCGATGCGGGGATTGGGAAAGGTGGTGAGTTCGCCAGTGGCGATCGCCCGTTCCCCATATTTCTCTATCGGCGGGGCAGACGGTGGGAAGTCAGCGGTGGGTGAGTGGGTGGGTACAGCGTCGGTCATGGGAATCCAATCGTATGATTCGCTGAAATCCTAACATTGGTGCGGCACCGACATAAATTCCGTCGGGGCAAAACCGGCATAAATTCCGTCGGGGCAAATGCCATTTGCCCCCAGCGTGAACAACCCAGCATCACCGTGCAAGCCATCCTTGAGCAACGCCCAAATCAGCCCCAGGGGTGACGACCAAAGTCATTAAAATAGAAAGGCAACACACCGAGTGGTTCATCGATCCCATGGAAGCCGTGCAGACCTGGCTCTATAATCTGGAACAGTTCGCTGACGCCGTCGTCTCCGGTCAGCTCAATCACCTCAGTATTTTCAGCATTGGCATTATTTTTCTGGCAGGGCTGATCACCAGCCTCACCCCCTGTATGCTCTCGATGCTGCCCATCACCATTGGCTACATCGGCGGCTATGAGGCCAAGGGACGGGTGCAGGCGGCGCTCCAATCCACCTGGTTTGCCCTGGGGCTGGCGACGACCCTGGCGGGGTTAGGGATCTTGGCGGCGATCGCCGGACGGGTCTACGGTCAGGTGGGCATCGGGCTACCCATCGTAGTCAGCGTCATCGCCATCCTCATGGGGCTGAATTTGCTGGAACTGCTGCCGCTGCGCCTGCCCTCCCTCGGGGCGACGGATTGGATTACTCAGGATTTGCCCGACAGCCTCCGTTCCTACCTGCTGGGCCTCACCTTTGGCCTGGTAGCCTCCCCCTGTAGCACCCCCGTGCTGGCCTCGCTGCTGGCCTGGGTCTCCACCACCCAGGATCCGGTGCTGGGCAGTGTGCTGTTAATTGCCTACACGGCAGGCTATGTGGCCCCATTGGTCGTCGCAGGCACCTTTACCGCCAGCATCAAAAAGCTGCTGGAACTCCGCCGCTGGTCGGGCTGGGTCACCCCTGCCAGTGGGGCCATCCTCATTGGCTTTGGCGTGTTTACCCTGCTGACGCGCCTGGTGCCCGCTTCTGTTTTTTAGGTTTCCCGCAACTTTGACGTCATGACTCTGGATCAATCCCCCCGCACCGACACGCCATCCACCTCCGACTCCAAACCAACATCCCAACCCACTCCGCCGCCTGAGCCGCCCCAGGATAAAGCTGGCTTATCCCCCTGGGCATTCCTGAAGCAGTATTTCCAGCGTGAGCTGCTGCCCCTGCTGGCGGATCTGCGGCTGGCGATTGTGCTGCTGCTGGCGATCGCCCTTTTCAGTATCCTGGGCACCGTCATCGAGCAGGGCCAATCTCTGGCTTTCTATCAGCAAAATTATCCTGAAGATCCCGCCCTGTTTGGCTTCCTTTCCTGGAAGGTGCTGCTGATTCTGGGGTTGGACCATGTCTACCGCACCTGGTGGTTCCTCTCCCTGCTGATTTTCTTTGGGGCAAGCCTCACGGCCTGCACCTTCACCCGCCAGTTCCCGGCCCTGGGGGCGGCTCGTCGCTGGTCGTTCTACCAGCAGCCCCGCCAGTTTCAGAAGCTGGCCCTCAGCGCCGAGCTGGAGAATGCCGCCACCTTCGAGCAGCTCCAGCCCCTGCTGCGGCAGAAGCGCTACCGGGTCTTTCAAGAAGGGGAAGCTCTGTACGCCCGTAAAGGGTTGGCGGGGCGCATCGGCCCCATCATCGTCCATGCCAGCATGCTAATCATCCTGGCGGGGGCAATTTTGGGGGCAATGACCGGATTTTTTGCCCAGGAAATGGTGCCCAGCGGCGCGACGTTCCAGGTGCGCAATATCTTTGAAGCGGGTCCCTGGGCCACCGCCCAAATTCCCAAAGACTGGGGGGTGCGGGTAAATCGCTTCTGGATTGACTACACGCCGGAGGGGGTGATCGACCAGTTTTATTCCGATCTGTCCGTGGTGGATGCGCAGGGGACAGAGCTGGATCACCAGGTAATCCACGTCAATCAGCCCATGCGCTACGAGGGCGTTACGTTCTACCAGGCTAACTGGGCGATCGCCGCCATCAAAGTCCGGGTTAACAACAGCCCCACCTTCGAGCTACCCATGGCCCAACTGGACAGCCCCACCCAGGGACGCATCTGGGGCACCTGGGTGCCCATTAAGCCCGACATGAGCGAGGGCGTTGCGGTGGTTGCCAAAGACCTCCAGGGCACCGTGTTCGTCTACGGCATGACCGGCGACCTGATTGGTACCCTTCGGGAGGGAATGGCGGCGGAGGTGGGCGGCGTGCGGCTGACGTTGGCCGAAATCGTTGGCAGTACGGGGCTGCAAATCAAGGCCGATCCGGGCATTCCCTTGGTCTACGCCGGGTTTGGCCTGCTGATGCTAGGAGTCGTGATGAGCTACGTCTCCCATTCCCAGATCTGGGCACTGCGGCGGGGCGATCGCCTCTACATCGGTGGCAGAACCAACCGCGCCCAGGTGGCCTTCGAGCGGGAAGTGCTGGGCCTGCTGGATCAGCTCTCCGCCTGACCTTTCTCCTCAGTTTCCACCCGGTAGATCTTGAATCCTCTGGCCTGATAGTTCCCCAGCGCATGGGGATGATCCTGGCTACAGGTGTGCACCCAAACCCGCTGTGCCCCCCAATCCCAGGCCGACTGAATGGCATGGCTGAGCAGGTAGCCGCCGTGCCCCTGACCAATAAACCGCTCGGCCAGACCAAAATAGGCGAGTTCTACCTGGCGATCGCCCTCCCAGCGCAGCTCATAATATCCCGCCGGACTGCCCAGCTTGTAGGCGATCCAGGTGCGCAGGTTCTCCGCTTCGGCATAGGCCCGCCACTGGTCGTCCGTCCAGACCAGCTTGTCCGTCCACTGCCAGGCAGCTCCCACAAAGCGATAGAGGAACTGGTTGACCGGGTATTGCTTGATCTGACACTCGGTGACGGAAAAATCTGGGTCGCCGTTGGCCTTCGCCTGTAACTCGGCGGAGCTGTGCATTTCCAGGTAGTGGGTAATGACGGGCTGGGACACGGGATAGATACCTAACTAAAGCGCTTGGGGTGCGATCGCGCCAACTCCACCACCTGCCCGCCACCGCTCTCCCGTGCCACCCGCACCAGCAGCCCCGCCGCCACCAGGCTAGAAATCATGGAGCTGCCGCCGTAGCTCATCATCGGAAATGGCAACCCGGTCGTGGGCAGTGACCCCGTGGCGACGCCAATATTGAGCAGCGCCTGCCCCACCAGCAGCACCACAATACCAATGGCGATCAACTGATAGACAGAGCTTGGAGCTTTCAGCGCCACCCGCAGGCCAAAAGTGGCGTAGGTAGCCAGAAAAATCAGCAGCAAAAAACTGCCAAGAAAGCCAAACTCTTCAGCAAAGACAGCAAAGATAAAGTCAGTGTATTGAATTGGCAGGTAGAACAGCTTTTGCTGGGAGAGGCCAAAACCTGTGCCAAATACTCCCCCTGAACCGATGGCCAGAAGGCTCTGGATCAGCTGGTAGCCATCTCCACTGGGAGAATTCCAGGGGTTGAGAAACGAGATAATGCGCCGTCGCTGGTAGTCATGGATGCTGATGCTAATGGTGGCCAGCAGCAGCCCCCCCAGCGCCGCACCGCCCACATAGCGGAAGGGCAGCCCCGATGCCAGGGCCACCGACCAGATAACAATGCCACACAGGGCCGCCGTACTCAGGTTAGGCTGCAGCAAGATGCAGCCCAATACCAGGCTAAACACCACCAGCCAACTGATCCGCACGACCCAGCGGAGCTGATGCCAGCGGCCAAAGATGCGGGCGCTCTGCAGAACCAGAAAGGGCTTAATGAGTTCGGATGGCTGCAGCCCAAAGGACCCGATGGCAATCCAGCGGGTGGCTCCGTAGGCCGTGGTGCCCATACCGGGTAGCAAAGTAATGATGATCAGACCCAGAATGGCGAGCAACAGCAGGTCGGCGATCGCCACCACATAGCGCAGCGGCACATGCACCAGGGTATTGAAGCCAATCAGCCCAATAAACACCCAGAGGAGCTGGGTTCTAAAGTAAAACAGTCCATCGCCAAGCTCTGCCTCCGCTACCATGTAGGACGCTGAAAACAGCACCAGCAACCCCACCGCCAGCCACAGCAGCGTCAGCCAGCGCAGGATGCGGGCATCACGTGCCCAGCTTTTGACGGATAAGTCGATGAAGGGGAAGAGGTAGCGGAGAATCACGGTTCAGGGGCGATCGCAGGACAACAGAAAAAGTAACCGTCCTCAAAATAGCAAAAAGAGGCCGACCTGACCTCTTTGCTACCTATTTGCAATATCGGATATTGGAGAATATTTGCTTACATCAGCCCCGTATTCATGCCAGGCTTGCCGGTGGCTAGCTCTACTTTGACAATCTTGCCGCCCATCTTCTGGATGCGCTGCTGCTCGGCAAACCAGTTGCCATAGGGCACGAGCTTGGTGAAGTAGGTGTTTTGCAGCTCACGCTGGGTGCGGATGCGGGTCTGGCTGGGAACGCAGGCCGTTACTTTGAACATGCGCATGGCTTAGATCTCCTAACAATTCCTAACAATGCTGGTAACGCTGGTAACAATCATGCCAGTAATCAATACCGGCGATCAATGCTACGGGTCTTAAGCTTTTTTTCCTGAAACGGTAGAGGGGCCAACGACCACCTCTAAATATGAAGCCTAGCAAGACCGAATAAGGCTTGACAAGCTCGAACGGATTTTATCTGCGCTTTTATCAGAAACTCCCATGACAAGAGGGCCAGGTTCAAGCGATCGCCCAAATCATCAAAGCCAACAAACGTCGCTAGCCATTGACCATTTAGGTTCGGTCGATGCGCCCAGCCCTCAGTCAAGATGAAAGACAAAGGTTAGAGAGAAAGGCTCTCTCCTCTCCCTTCCGTCTTAGTTAGCTCAGCTTGGTAGAAATGTGGTCGAAGTAAACGCCCATTTCTTTGCCAGCATCGGGGCCAACCAGGCTAGCGGTAACTTCTTTCATGGCCTGAATCGCGTTCACCGTTGCACCGATGGGCACACCCAGGGAGTTGTAGGTTTCCTTGAGGCCGTTGAGCACGCGCTCGTCCAGGATGGAGGTGTCGCCAGCCAGCATGGCGTAGGTGGCATAGCGGAGGTAGTAGTCGAGGTCGCGGATGCAGGCAGCATAGCGACGGGTGGTGTACATGTTGCCGCCGGGGCG
>JAYKGU010000220.1:0-20003 GCA_035285585.1 Synechococcales cyanobacterium | reverse complement strand
ACGGGCAAAAAGGCACTCTCCGAGCGGGTTCACCATTGCCCGGAGTGTGGCTACCAGGCCAATCGGGATGTGGCGGCGGCTCAGGTGGTGATGATGTGTGGTTGTGTGGCGGTGGGGTACATCGTCCAAGCTCATGGAGGGTAAAAGCAATGGCTTCCCAAGGAAATGAGAATCCCCCTCCTTCAGGGGGGGGAGTAGTCAACTCTCCCCCCATCCAGTGGTATCCCGGCCACATTGCCAAGGCCGAAAAACAGCTCCAAGACCAGCTCAAGCAGGTGGATGTGGTGCTGGAGGTGCGGGATGCCCGGATTCCTCTGGCCACCCACCACCCCGCTGTCCCCCGCTGGATTGGCGAAAAGGAGCGGGTGCTGGTGCTCAACCGCGTGGACGCCATTCCGCCGGAGTTACAGGCCGCCTGGACCAACTGGTTCAAAGCCCAGGGCGATCGCCCCTACTTTACCAACGCCAAGCAGGGCAAGGGAGTGGGGCAGGTGGCCCAGGCCGCTCGTCAGGCGGGGGAGCAAATGAATCAGCGGCGGCGCGATCGCGGCATGCGTCCCAGGGCAGTGCGGGCGGTGGTGGTCGGCTTTCCCAATGTGGGCAAATCGGCCCTGATTAATCGGCTGCTCAAGCGGCGGGTGGTGGAGAGCGCCCGCCGTCCGGGGGTGACCCGTCAGCTTCGCTGGGTGCGCATTTCCGACGAGCTGGAGCTGCTGGATGCCCCCGGCGTGCTGCCGTCCCAGCTCACCAACCAGGAGGCGGCCCTGAAGCTGGCCATCTGCGACGACATCGGCGAAGCCGCCTACGACAATCAGCGGGTAGCCGCCGCCTTCGTAGAGCTACTCAAATCCCTCCTGGCTGCCGTTCCCGACCTGATGCCCAACCATCCCCTCCAGTCCCGCTATGACCTCAGCCCTGACGCGCTGACGGGGGAGAGCTACCTCTTCGAGCTGGCCCAGCGCAACTACCAGGGCGACGTAGAGCGCACCGCACGACAAATTTTGACCGACTTCCGCAAGGGCTTACTGGGTTCAGTTCCCCTGGAACTCCCCCCCGGGTTCCCGCTTTAGCGAGACAAAATTAACGGGACAGTGGGGCACAGTGCGCCCCACTGTCCCGCCTTAAGTTGATACCCCATCTAAAATCCCAGATCCCACCCATGCCCCACCTCACTACCGGAGCCTATCAGTTCCACTACCAGTGGTGGGGCGATCGCTCCCAGCCCATCATTCTTTTCCTGCATGGCTTCATGGGGCGAGGCGATGATTTTGCCGCCGCGATCGCCGCCCTCGGCGGTCAGTTTGCCAGCCTCACCCTTGATCTCCCCGGCCACGGACAGACCCAGGTCACTGGGGATAGCGCATCCTACGCCCTGGCACCCATGGCAGCAGGGGTACTGAGCTTGCTGGATGGGCTGGAAGTCCCTAGATGTGGGCTGTTTGGCTATTCCTTGGGGGGACGGCTGGCCCTGTATCTTGCCCTCCACTTTCCTGACCGATTTGCCTGGGCGGTGCTGGAGTCGGCGTCGCCGGGGCTGGCAACGGTGGAGGAACGGGAAGGGCGATCGCAGCGAGACGAGCACCTGGCCCAGGATTTGGAAACGGGGGATTTTCGGAAATTTCTCACCCGCTGGTACGACCAGCCCCTGTTCGCTTCCCTTAAGGCCCATCCCAGCTTTGACACTATGTATCAGCGACGCCTTGTTAACCGTCCCGCTGAGCTGGCCCAGTCCCTCCGTCACGCCAGCACTGGACGGCAGCCCAGCCTCTGGCCCCCGCTTGCCCACGGACAGATTCCCCTGTATTTACTGGTGGGCGATCGCGACGAAAAATTTTGCGCCATCAATCGCCGCATGGCCCAGCTCTGTCCCACCGCCCAGCTCCACATTTTGCCGGGGCGGGGACACAACCTGCACCTGGAAGATCCCCAGGGAGTGGCGACATTGGTACGCCAGTGGGGGCAGAAGCGTTAGGGGCCTAATTGCTGCTGGATGGTACGGAGCTGGTTAAGCCAGAGGTGCAGGGCGCGATCGCCCAAAGCTTGTTTCTGCCAGTAGGGCCGCATCACCTGTGCCAGCTCCTGTGCCGGACGTCCGGTGTGCTCCACCCAGGCATCCAGCAAAACGGCGGCCTCCACCCGATCGCCCCCCAGCCCGAGTCGGCGCTGCATCTGGCGCTGCGCTGCCTGCCCCACCATCTGCACCACGAACCCACTGCGGCCCGCCTTTTGCAATACCGCCGCCAGCGCTTCGATGTAGGCCTGGCTGTTGTTCACCTGCGGTTTCTCCAGGGGGCGAACCACTCCGGTGCGCTGATTTTTGGCCCAGATGAAAATCAGCAGCACCAGCAAGAGCTGGATCAGCAGCGGCATTAGGGGAGTGCGGGCTAGATAGTCGCTCCAGGATCCGGCAACCTCTGGGGCGATCGCTTCCTGGTCGCGATAGCCGTGGATGTACTCGTCAATCCAAATAGTCTGGTTGCCCTCGACCACGATCTGGGCCAGAAACTCGAAGTTGCCTGCTTCGTTCTGGTAAGCATTTGCCCCCAGGTAGGGGGTCACCGCCCGCACCACCTCCCCATCGCCCACTGACTGCCGCCAAACGATCGCCCCGTCCCCATCCTCCAGCAGGGCGATGCCGTTCTTGAGGTGGCTCTGCCGCCGCCGCGTGTCTATTCGCACGGTGCCGGATTCGCTGGGCAACCGGCTGGTAAAGTAGGCTGGCGTCACGGGCGATCGCGTTCCCAGATTGACGAGCCGATTTCCGGCAGCCACCCAGTTCGCCTCGTCCTGGGCCAGGGTGTTACCCAAAAAGCCACTCTGCACCCGCACCAGGGTCACGCCTCCAGCCCCCAAATCAGCAAAAGGCCTTTCCCAGCGCTGAATGGGGGTGCCCCGTTCGGCCATGTAGGCGTACCAGGCAGCGTAGCCATCGGGCGATCGCAGGTAGGTTGAGCCGCTGATCCGGGGATTGCTGCTGGGGGCGGCGACGATGGTCAGGAGAACCAGGGTAACGAGCAAAAGGCCCGCTAGCCCGACCCACTTGGGCCAGCCTTTGACACCGCCGTTTTGGCTCATGGGCTGAGAATCTCCCGGTAGGCTTGACGGCAGCGGTTAAATAATTCGGCGGTAGCAGGCAGGTCGCCAAAGCAAAGCTGCTGATGGGCTTCGATGAGCACCTGATACGGTTGGGGTGCGGGAAAGTGCTGCACCAGTTGCAGGTATTCGCCATCGGTGCGGCTCTCGTCCAGGGTAATCAGTTGGCGATCGCTCAACTGCTGAATCATGGCTAAATAAAGCATCCGGCAGGCTTCCCGATAGTTGCCCTGGTGCTGGAGCTGGTTCGCTCGCTGCCAGAGTTCCGTGGGGCTAAGGGGGCGACCTGGGGTGATCGGGATACCTGCCGCTAGTCGATTGAGCTGCATGTCCAGGAGGTAGGGGCGCGCCAGCAGGTAAAGCTGCCAGAGCATCCAGGCAATCATGCCAGCGGCGATGAGGCTTAAAATGAGGCGAATGAACCAGACCGGTGACTCCAGGTCTGGAGCCTGATCGGGTGGCTGGATCCGGTAGAGCTGATACTCAATCCATTCACCAACCCGCTGGCTTATCTGCTGGAGCTGCCAGCTAACACTGCTCGTTTGAAACGATTCGGTCGTCATGGGGCAAAGGGGCGGACGGAAAACTGTCTGGTGGAATAAAATTAAGACTGGCACCCAACATTAAAATTCAGCATTAAATTCGGCGTCAACCCAATATCAGCCCCAGCAACCCTGTACCCTATTAAGTAGGTAAATAGGTTAGTGGGTAGACCAAAGGCTCACGAGAAACCCTCAATCAGGCTGCGCCCAAGAACGGTTAACAACAACTCAGCGGCACAAAGTCAGCCCCAGAAATTTCATACCAGAAATCGGCTCTTTAATCAGGGTTTAGCTTTGTATCCCTTCATAGATTGCATCTCACCTCAAAGGTCGCTATGAGTCTCTGCATTAACCCCCGGTGCCCCCAGCCCGATCACCCCAGCAATGATGGTAGTCGATTTTGTCAAGGCTGTGGAACGGGTCTCGTCTTGCAGGGACGCTATCGGGTAATGCGTCTCATCAGTGACAAAAGCGGTTTTGGTCGGGTCTACGAGGCATTCGAACGCAGCACCCCAAAAATCCTCAAAGTTCTCAAAGAGTCCCACGCCCTCAATCCCAAGGCTGTGGAACTCTTCGAGCAGGAAGCCGCTGTCCTGGGGCGGCTGAACCATCCAGGAGTGCCTGCTATTGAGTCAGACGGCTGCTTTCAGGTGTTGCCAAAGGACGGCTCTCCACCGCTCTACTGCATCATCATGGAAAAAATTGATGGCCCTAATCTAAGCGAATGGATGCGGCAGCAGGGCAACCATCCCATCAGCGAGCGGCAGGCATTGAACTGGCTCCGACAACTGGCGGAGATTCTCCACCTTGTCCATCAACAAAACTATTTCCATCGCGATATCAAGCCTGAAAACATCATGCTGCGCTCCAACGGCCAGCTGGTGCTGGTAGACTTCGGGGCGGCTCGCGAAATGACCTACACTTACTTTGCTCAGCTTGGCGCGACTGGGGGCATTACCCGCATCAGTTCGGCGGGCTATACGCCTCCTGAGCAAGAGCGGGGTCAGGCGGTACCCCAGTCAGATTTTTATGCCCTGGGCTGCACGTTCATTTATTTATTGACAACTAAAAAGCCCACTGAGAGCGAGATTTACGATTCGCTCAATAACGAATTCCGCTGGCGACCCTTTGCGCCCCATATTTCACCAGCCCTGGCAGACTTCATTGATCGGCTGACGGCTTCCCAGGCCGCCAAGCGACCGCCCCATACTCAGGCGGTGCTCAATTTGCTGGATGAGGTGTTTACCCACTCTGCGGTCAGCTCGACAGGCTCGTCGGGCCTGGGCGCACCACGGATAGCGCCACTTCCCCCGCTCACCACCAGCATCTTGAATGGTGATGCCGTCCCTTCCTCTGGGGGGCACGGGGCGCTGTCGGCAGCGGCAACCCTGGCACAGCCACCCGCAACCGCTGTTCAGCCACCAGAATTGAAGCGATGGCGCTGGGGCATGGTAGGGGCGATCGCCACTCTCCTGGTTTTGGGCAGCGGGGTAGTTTTTCGGGACAGCCTGCGCCAGCTTGTTGCGCCCTCAGCTCCTACAAAAACCTATGAGTTTGCCCTGGCAACCACCCTTTCTGGCCACCAGGCCCCGGTAAACGTGCTGGCCCTCGCGAAGGATCAGCGCACCCTGATCAGCGGCAGTGACGATCGCACGATCAAAGTCTGGAATCTGGTCGACGGTCAGAAAACCCAGACGCTGTCTCAGCATGAAAGCCCGGTAGGCGCTCTGGCGGTTAGCCCCGACGGTAGGCTGCTGGCCAGTGGTGGTGGCGATCGCTACATTCAGCTCTGGGACTTGAATACGGGGGAAGTACTTCAGACCCTCCTGGGCCACGGCAGCTCGATCAACGACCTGGCCATCACCCCCGATGGTAATATCCTGGTCAGCGGCAGCGCCGATCGCACCATCCGGCTCTGGAACCTGGCAACGGGAGAGGCGATCGCCACGCTGGAAGGTCACAATAGCTTTGTCAATACCCTGGCCATTAGCCCCGATGGCCGCCTGCTGGTCAGTGGTGGGGCCGACCGGGCCATCATTGTGTGGGATCTCACCACCCTGGAACCCATTACCACCCTCCAGGGGCACGGCAGCTTCGTTAACGCCCTGAGCATCAGCCCCGATGGCAACGTCCTGGCCAGCGCCGGGGCAGATGATCAAATCAAGCTGTGGGATCTGGACTCCTTCAGCGAAATCCGTACCTTAGAGGGTCACCGGGCATTTGTCAACGCCCTGCAGTTTACTCCCATTGGCGACGAGCTGGTGAGCAGCAGCGCCGACGAAACGATTCGGGTCTGGGATTGGCGAACTGGCGAACTGCTCGACACGATTCCCTGGGAGGGCACCCTCATCGACGCGATCGCCATTCGCCTCAGCAGCCCCGGCTGGCAGGTGGTTGCCGCAGGCAAGGGCAGCAGCGACATCCAAATCTGGCAGATGGATTGATGGGGCAACCCAGAAGTTAGGCAATCCAAGCAAACGCGCTAATCCTGTACGTACTCTTCGCCGCGAATGAGCGCCATTTCCGCCCGGACAAACTCGCGCCCCAGGTAAAGGGCATGCTCCAAACGGGTGAGCGGGCAGGGCCTGGCCTGTTCGGTGATGGCAATCCCCAATTCCTTAGCCGTGCGTCCGGTGTAGACCTGGGTGGGCTGGCGCTTAACCTTAACATCGCAGGGCAGGGGTTCCCCCGTTTCTGGATCGAGGGCGACGCCATCGTGGCGGATGGTATTGGTGTAGTGGGCGGCACAGATGAGGTGGCGATCGCGATCGAGATAAATCAAAAAGTAGCCTGCCGGATCCAGGTCGATGTGGCGGTTAGACAATTCGTGGTCGAGGGCGGCCATGGCGGTGGCGATCGCCCCAGTGGAAGAATTGCTCTGGGAATGGTCGGTTTGTAATGCTCGAGTCATGGCAGAAAAATCGGGTTTTAACGGGATATCTGCAAAAATTGGATCCAAAAATTAGGTCAAAATTAGGATGACGAAAGCTGCAGTCGGTGCCCAAAGTTTTAAGTGAAAGTTTTGCGTGAGAGTTTTGGGCAAGACCTTTGAGCGAAGATTTTGAGCGAAAATTTTGAGCGAAAATTTTGGTCAGGATCTTCTAGGCTAGCAGCGATCGCCCATCAGTTTCCAGCCATTCAGCGTCAACCCTATGACCTCTCCAACCCATTCTATGCAGCACAGCTACGCCATCGTAGGTACCGGAGCCATTGGCGGCTACTATGGGGCCTGTCTCCAGCAGGCAGGGGCTGAGGTGCATTTTCTCCTCCGCAGCGACTATGACGTTGTCCAGCGGCAGGGGCTACGGGTTGATTCCGTAGATGGCGATTTCGTCCTGCCCCAGGTCAATGCCTATCGAGACGTGATGGAGATGCCCCTCTGCGATGTGGTCATCCTCGCCCTCAAAACCACACAAAATCATCTCCTGGAGAAGCTGCTGCCGCCCCTGCTGAAAGATAACGGGGTGGTGCTGGTGCTGCAAAACGGTCTGGGGATGGAGGATCTGGCGGCGGCGATCGCAGGACCGCAGCGGGTTATGGGTGGGCTGTGCTTTATCTGCTCGAACAAAGTTGGGCCAGGACATATTCGTCATCTGGACTATAAGGCGATCGCCCTGGGTGAGTACACCCCCGATCACACTCCTGGGGGGCTAACCCCTCGATTAGAGGCGATCGCCACCGACTTTGAAGCCGCCAATATTCCCATCCGACGCACGGCAGACTTGTTGCTGGCCCGGTGGCAAAAGCTGCTGTGGAACATTCCCTTCAATGGCCTGTCGGTGGTGCTGCGGGCGACCACCCAGGAGATGATGGCCGATGCCGCCGTCCGCCAGCTTGCCCTCGAAATTATGGAAGAAGTCGGGGCGATCGCCGCTGCCAGCGGGCGACCCATTGCCCCGACGTACCTGCACGACCTGATCGACCACACCGACCAGATGAAGCCGTACCTCACCAGCATGAGACTCGACTACGACGCTAGACGCCCCCTGGAGCTAGACGCCATTTTCAATAATCCCCTCCAGGCTGCAGCCCAGGCTGGGATAACGGTGCCCCGCATCGACATGCTCTACCGTCAGCTCGTGTTTTTAGACGCCCAAAACCGTTAGTTGTCTGACGATTCAGACGATGGCAGGGCCACCCCGTCTTGCTTTTGCGTCTTTTCCTGCTCGCGCTGCTCCCGCTTTTTGCGCTCTGCCGCCAGCATGTCCTCCAGGACGATGCGGGCCTGTTCGATCTTCTCTAGGTTGCTGCGGTACAGCTCCAGGTCTTTTTTAACCTTGTCGAAGGATAGGTCAAGAGCCTGGCAGCAGGCTTGCAGGGCCGTGTCCAGCCGCTTCTCGTCCTTGATGATTTCGGCATCGGCAGACTCAAGCAGGGTGTAAAGGCCAATGGCAAAGAGTCGGCTGTATTTGAACTGGGGATTTTCGGCGATCGCCCGCAGATGCCCCTGAATACCCGTGTCATGGGTATGGGGAAGGGACTCGATTTTGGCGACGAGATCGGCAGCAGACAGTTCGGTAGCTTCGGCCTGAAGCTGCTCGGCATCCTGGCGATAGTGCTGGGGATCGCTCTCAATGGCCCGACACAGGGCACTGAAGATGGATAGCCGGTCTGCTTCGGGGCGATACCCCTGCATAAATCGATCGAAGGTAGTAACGACACCGAGGGCGTAGATGGGGTCGTAACGGTAGTCGGCGTTTACGGAAAGCAAATGCATTTCCACCATCAACTCCTCAACAACGCGACGGTAAATCGAGTTGATAGGACGGGTGTGGAGGGTGTAGAAAGCTCGCTTTGTATCTGAGACAGTGCGGACGTTGCTCACGACAACTTGGTGATCCAATGAGTGGTTCAGTAACAACGGTCAAAAATAATTTGACGAATAATTTAAGAGGTATACTCCTATTCTCCCGTCTCGTGCCCCGTTTGCCAAGATGTCGCACCATTGCCTGCGGGGGCTGAGGCAACGCTTTTCTCAGACCGAAGAGCAACTGCCAGCGCCTCATCCTCTGAGTCAAAGATCTCGAAAACCGAGTCCATCATGGTCACTTCAAAGACCAGCTTGGCTTCGGGATGTACATCACAGATGCGAAAGCTGCCGTTAACCTTATCCGCATCCCGCATACCAGCGACCAGGGAAGTCAGCCCCGAACTGTCGATGAAGTTAACCTGCCCCAGGTTGACGACAACGTGTGGATGGGATGGAGAAATACTTTCCTGGAGCTTCAGGCGAAACTGCCAGGCGGTGAGGATGTCCAAGCGGCCTGCGGGCCTCAAAACCGTTACAACTCGGCCATCTTCAGTTGTCTTCACTTCTTGATCCATTGTCACAACCCTAAACACAGATGGGACGATTCGTTTGCATTAATTACACGCAGTTTATACGTAGCCGTAGCTTCAGTGTGCCCAAATGGCCTCCGCGTGTAGCTTAACCCATGTAAAATTTACCCGCCAAACGAATCGTCCTATTTGGCATCAATAATCGTCAATAAGTAGAACTACATTGAAAAACGAAGGTTAGAAAACCGGGGGAGCGCCCCGGTTTTCTGACATGAATTTAATTGTGCTGACCTGCTTATCAGCCATTAGAATCGCCCAGGCGCGGCAAGCATGGGTCAAACGGCACCAGATATTTCCGGCGTCCAGTTAGCCCAGTCCTGGGGCTTCAGGAACACGTCGTAAAGCTCAGCCTCTGGGGTACCGGCTTCCGGCTGGTAGCCATATTCCCACCGTACCAGAGGCGGCAGCGACATCAAAATCGACTCAGTACGTCCATTGGTTTGCAGGCCGAAAATAGTTCCCCGGTCGTAGACCAGGTTAAATTCTACGTAGCGCCCCCGCCTATAGAGCTGGAACTGTCGCTGGCGATCGCCATACTCCATCGACTGGCGACGCTCCACAATGGGGACGTAGGCAGGCAGGAAGGCATAGCCGCACGCCTGAACAAAGGCAAACAATTCTTCCCAAGAGCGCTCTGGCAAATTGCCAATTTTTTGACTGTGCATTGCTGCTGGGCCATTTTCGTCAGGTCCGCGATAGAGCTGACCACGCCCATCCTGGTAGTCAAAGAAAATGCCGCCGACGCCACGGGTTTCCTGGCGGTGCTTGAGGTAGAAATACTCGTCGCACCACAGCTTAAAGGTGGGGTAATACTCTGGATGGTGCGCCGCACAGGCATCCCGAATGGTGCGGTGGAAGTGGGCCGCATCTTCCCGGAAGGGATAGTAGGGCGTCAGGTCAACCCCACCGCCAAACCACCACACCGGCCCAGCCTCAAAGTAGCGGTAATTGAGGTGCACGGTAGGAATGTAGGGGTTGTGGGGATGCAGCACCATTGAGGTGCCCGTCGCGTAAAAGCGATGGCCAGCGGCCTCAGGTCGCTGAACCAAAATGGACGGCGGCAGATGGTCGCCCCAAATCTCGGAAAAGTTGACCCCGCCCTGCTCTAGCAGCCGTCCCGCTTTCATCACCCGCGAGCGACCGCCACCGCCGCCGTCCCGATCCCAGCGATCTTCGTGGAACTGGGTTTCGCCGTCTAGCTCAGCCAGCTTGTGGCAAATTTGGTCTTGCAAATCGGTCATAAAGGCACTGACCCGCGCTTTAGAGTCAGATGGAGGCGTGGATGTGGCGATTAGGGCCTCTGAGGTGGAAGAGTCTGCCATAATTTCTGCTTGCGATAGATACTGCTAATCTCAAAAATGGCCTTATGTCAGGCTTTGGCCGGGATCTAGGCTAGCTTGGATTGCTCCCCCACCGAAAACCTAATCGGGGAATTTAACAAAACTTCGGGAACCTAGCGCTGAGGAAAGACCACAGCAGGCGTTTGAAGCCACTGATCGAGGAATCGCTGCAGCCAGTCTTTGACAGCGGTGCCATGCTGGCGGTGCTGATCAAACTGACACTGTTGGGACTGGGCACCGGGCTGGGTAAGCTGGTCTGCCGCCTTTGTCGTCCACTGATCGATTAGGTCGGCGGTGATTTCGGGGTGAAACTGGAAGCCATAGGCCGATGGGCCATAGCGAAAAGCCTGGTTGGGAAAGGTCTCTCCGGTGGCTAGCAGCACGGCTCCCGTGGGTAGGTCAAATCCTTCCCGGTGCCAGTGGTAGACGTGGGAAATGGGATCCAGCAGCGATCGCCCTTCCGGAGTTGCCTCCAGGGGAAAGTAGCCAATTTCTACCTGACGATTGACATGGGGGGCGACGGTTCCCCCCAGGGAACGGGCGAGCAGCTGTGCTCCCAAACAAATTCCCAGAAAGGGTGTTTGCGATGCGAGAACCTGCGGCAACCAGTCTAGCTCAGCTTTGATGAATGGCAGCGTGTCCTGGTCGTTGGCGCTCATGGGGCCACCAAACACCACTACCCCTGCATATGGCTCTAGCGTTGACGGCAGGCGATCGCCCGTGGCTGGACAGCAAACGTCCAGAACGTAGCCTTTGTTCTCTAAAATCTGACCCACTAGCCCTGGATTGGACTGGACTTGATGGACCACTAATAAAACCTGATTTTGCATGGCTGCCCCTCGCAACATAATGTAATCAATCAACGTTATCAAAGGGTAGCAAACTCGTCCCAGACGATTTGAGTCGTCTGATGCAGCGGATGGGGTATCAACCTAAGGCCGGACGGTGGGGCGTCCCACCGTCCCGCTAATCTTGGCCCCGCTTTAAGCAGAACCCCCCAGCGGTTTTCATGCAGCTCTACTTAACAATTGCGGATACTCTGCATCAGGAACAGTTGAAGGATTTGTGAAATTTTTACCCCATTTCAGCGATTCGGAGAGATCATTAGGGAGCATCGTTTAAAGCAACCGTAAACTTACGGAAGAGACTTAGGTGATCCCCCCACAGATGCACGAGAATATCCCTAGAATCAGGTCATCTCCCCCATCGTTTTTTTAGCCACCTCTAACCGCATTGTCTGACTGCCGAAGCTTTATTCTGGAGCGATCGCCCCAAAATTGGAGCAACAGCAGTCACGGCTCGCTCAAACAACTCTGCGACCTTAAACTTTTTGAGACCGGCAACACCACGAGCAATCTCTCTCCGAGATCGACAGACCATATGAAATACACTATTCAGCGGAAGCGGCTGCCGCACACCAGAGACGACCAAATTTACACGCTAATCATTTTTCTGGGCGAACTGGGTAACGGAAATCTCAAAGACAAAGAATTAAGAGTCCAGTATCCGGTTTCAAGCCATCGCGAAGGAATTGTCAAGTATCGCGAAGTTCGCCAGTTTCAGAAGTGGCTGGAGCAGCGAGAGCAGTGTTCTGGATCCCTACTCCCCGACGCGGCGGTGGGCAATCTCGTCCCCATGCCCCAATAAGGCTCAAAGGTGCATACCACACCTACAGAGATTATCCTGTCACGCTGATGTCACATTCTCTTCCTAAAGTGTGGAGATAGGAAGTCTTGATGGGCAAGAGGAAATCTCGTATGCGTCTTTCTCCAATGATGAGCTACTATATCCGGCAGATTGTGCGGCAGCATTCCAGTGAATTCGTCAACAGCACAGAGGGTGCCCCCGACCTAAAGGGCGATGTAATGACCGATCTCAATGCTGTTCTTCGATATCGCTATTCCCACAATCGAGAAATCTACGCAGCCGCAACCCAGCTCGAAAACCTCGCCCAAACTCACCACGCCCTCAGGCACCAGTCCCTCCACACTGACTACAGCGGCGAACTGGCAGCCCTTGAAGCAAAAATCTTTTCCATCTTAGGTTTCCAGCGCTGTCAGTAGTGCCAACGGTCAATCTGACCATTTTTGAATCTATCCAACGATCCAGTTCGACGTTGCCCATTCTCTCCCTTTTGCAGGTTCGGAGCTTCCTCCAGGCGTCGTTACCATGACGACAGGCTAACCGGGGTTTCCCCAACGGCCTGAGAACGAAGAAGTTCAGGAGATTTCCATGACTTACCTGCTAGACGATGCTGTAAAGCAGCCTCTGGAAGCATTTCGATCCTTTGACGCAGATACCCAGCTTGCCCTTCTCTGGTATGGCTATCTCGATATCAAAGAGCAGCTAACCCCCGCCCCCACCAACAGCACTGAGGAGATGGGGCAAACCATTTTCGACCACTTTGCCGCCCTTTCTAAGGATGACCAGCTTCAGGCGATGCGTGACCTGACTAACAAAACTGACACGTCCATCAGTCGGGGGTATGCAGCGTTAAGTCCAAGTGCCAAGCTTGATGTGTGGCTGAAGCTTGCTCAGGGTATGGAAAATGGCAGCATTGTTGGTTTTCCTAATGACTATCAGTTGCCCTCCAGCACAGATGAGTTCACCCGCATGATTAAGGGGCTGGATTTTGAGCAGCGGATTAACTTTACCCGCAATGCGATCGCCGACATGGGCTTTAAGGGCTAACTCGGCGGGCTTAGCTCAGTAATCTAGAGTGAACCTGAATGCAGGTCGAAGTAACCACCCTCTTACCTCGACCTGTTTCTTGATTTTTGTGACTTCCAACCAGAACCTGCACCATTGTTCGATGGGATTGCTATAACTGTGGTGTAAAAGCGGTGTGAAAACCTGTGACATATTGGGTTACTTCAGCATTTCGGCTGCCCGTCTAGTGCGGCAGCCCGGTTGGTGCGGAAGTAGCCAGTATAGTAAAATACATGAGGCTTCCCCGCTGTTTTGAAAAATCTTTAAGCCCAGGGGGACGGATTGGTTGCATGACGAGAAATGGAGTTCAACGGCAGCTTCAGGGTAGTCACCAGGCTAGCAATTCACCCCACCAAACGCGTCGAGCACTGCTGCTCATTAACCCATACGCTCGCTATGGCGAACAGGCACGGGCAGAAGCTACCGAGTATCTTGAGGCCCTGGGTTTTCGAGTCATCCAGGAGCGCTCCGCCCATCCTCGCAATTTTTCATATTTAATTGACTGCCACCGGAAACAGGTCGATCTGATCATTATTGGCGGCGGCGATGGTACCCTCAATGCAGCAGCCGAAGGCCTGGTAAAAGCTAAGCGTCCCCTGGGCATCCTCCCATTGGGAGCAGCCAATGATTTAGCCCGTAATTTGGGAATTCCCCTCGACCTGAAACAAGCCTGTGATGCGATCGCCACTGGCTTACCTCGGCCTATTGACTTGGGCTGGGTTAACGGTAAGTATTTCTTCAACGTGGTCAGCTTGGGATTAAGTGTCCAGACGACTCGCCAACTGGCAAAGGATACCAAGCGCACCTGGGGAATTTTTGCCTACCTGGCCACTGCCCTGCGAGCGCTACGGCAGGCCAAGCCATTTCAGGCAGAAATTTTGGTTGACGGGGCTTCCACTCAGGTCAATACGGTGCAAATTGCCATTGGCAACGGACGCTACTACAGTGGCGGCATGAAGGTTCCCGCCGACGCAACGATCGGTAGCCAGCGGCTGGGTCTATACAGCCTGGAAGTTCAGCATCGCTGGCAGCTGCTCGCCCTACTGCCATCCCTCTGGCAGGGTCGCTTCTATAAGTGGCTGGGCGTACGTACGCTGGAAACCCGAGAAATCAAAATTTTCACCCGCCGATCGTATCCCATTAAAACCGATGGGGAGCTTCAGACTTATACACCTGCCCACATCAAGCTGGTTCCTCAGGCACTTTCAGTCCTGGTACCGCCCCCCTTTCTTCTAGATTGAGAAATTAGGTGATTTAGTAGGTCAGCACAATTAAATTCATGTTAGAAAACCGGGGGTAAATTTTTCCCCAGGAATCTCCTTAATCCCTAAATCTAAAGATAAGTAGAACTGCATTGAAAAACGAAGCTAGGGCGGGGTACGTCCACCGGCGGGGGCGCACCCACCTGCTTCATTTATATCCAGCTACTTACAAATCGCTCAAGCACTTACCCCAACCACCGTCTCCAGGTGAAGGTTCTTCTGGCTATCTGGTAGTTCAGTGTAAGTAGCGACAATGCGGCGGAAGGTATCGCCATCAATGGTTTCCTGTTCAACCAGCATATCCGCCAGTTTATCCACCAGGGGGCGGTTGTTGCGGATCAGATCTTTGGCCCGCTCGTAACACTTAAACGTGATGCTGCGGATTTGCTGATCAATTTTAGTCGACAGCTCCTCTGAATATTCCTGAGACTGGGTCATCAGGTCGCGCCCCAAAAATACTTCGTTGTTCGAGCTTTCCATGGCAAACGACCCCAAATCAGACATGCCGTAGCGCGTAACCATACGTCGGGCATAGTCAGCCACCGCCCGAATATCGCTGGCCGCCCCGACGGTTACTTCGTCATGGCCAAAGATGACATCCTCCGCTGCCCGACCACCCAGATAAACCGTGATGCGATCGATCAGCTCCGCTCGGCTCTGTAACCCGTCATCCGCCCCGTCCCGCTGCAAGAGAGGCTTAGCAAAACCGCCCACACCGCCAGAGCGAGGGATGATCGTAACCTTGTCCAGCGGGTCAGTGTGCTCCAGCAGAGTCATCAGCAGGGCATGGCCCAGCTCGTGGTAGGCCGTCAGTCGCTTTTTCTTACTGTCCATCAGCGGGTTGAGGGTCATGCCGATGGTAACCCGATCGATCGCGTCATCAATATCTACCAGGGTAATTTCGTCTTTGCGGCGGCGGGCTGTAAGAATAGCTGCTTCATTGAGCATGTTAGCGAGGTCGGCCCCAGAAAAACCGGGAGTGCGCTGGGCGATCGCCTCCAGAGAAACATCTGGGGAAAGCTTTTTATTCCGGGCATGGACCTGGAGAATGCCCAGACGCCCGTTATAGCTGGGCAGATCCACCACGACCTGACGATCGAAGCGTCCCGGTCGCAGCAGCGCCGAGTCGAGCACATCGGGACGGTTGGTAGCGGCGATGATAATGATGCCCGTGTTGCCCTCAAAGCCGTCCATCTCAGTAAGCAGCTGGTTGAGGGTTTGCTCCCGCTCGTCGTTGCCGCCGCCGATGCCCGTGCCCCGCTGGCGACCCACGGCATCAATTTCATCAATGAAAATAATGCAGGGAGCGCTCTCTTTGGCCTTGCGGAACAGATCCCGGACACGGGACGCCCCCACCCCCACAAACATCTCGACAAACTCGGAGCCAGAGATACTGAAGAAGGGAACTCCGGCCTCTCCGGCGATCGCCTTGGCCAGCAGGGTTTTGCCCGTACCCGGTGCCCCCACCAGCAACACCCCTTTGGGAATGCGAGCGCCGACGGCGGTGAATTTTTCTGGCTGCTTCAGGAAGCTCACCACCTCTTGCAGCTCTTCTTTGGCCTCTTCAATGCCGGCCACGTCTTCGAAAGTAACGCCCGTCTTAGCTTCCATCTGGAACCGTGCCCGCGATTTGCCAAAATTCATCGCCTGCCCGGAGGCGTTGGCGGAACGGCGCAGTAGCAGCAACAGTCCACCGATGATCAGAAAAGCCACCAGCATGTTGGTGATCAGCCAGGCCACAGCGGTGGTGTCGGCGGACGGCTGCACCTCAATTTCCACGTTGTTCTCTCGGGCAATCTGGATCAGCTCCTGGTTGCGATCGCCACTGAACAACAGCACCTCCTGCTCCCTGGTGTCGTCCCCAGACGAATCACTCAGCTCCGCTGTTGCCACCCCCCGGTTTGGATCAATCTCCAGTCGAGAGACTTCGCCCGCCTCAATCTTTTCCAGCAGGTCACTGTAGCCAAATGCCGCTGGGTCTGAGGTTTGGGCGATCGCCGGTGGGGAAAAGGTCAGCCCCTGGAGCAGCATCCAGGCGACGGTAGCGATGCCCGTCGCTGCGGACGCACGGCGGGTCGTTTTTTTTGGGGAAATGCGGTTTCTCAGTTGCGCCATAACGTTATCTTTGTTTTTACCAAGCCGATGTCGCTAAACTCTGGGTCGAGGTGACTCACCGGTCAAACCAGAACCAGGGTGAAAACGCCCTACCAGTCCTTAAGAGGGCTGTTCTTTTCCAGTGTAGCTCTCCTAATCTGTGCGAAGCTGGGTTTAGGCTGGGAACAGCGCAGGTGCCCTGAACAGGCTAAACTAGGGACGACTTTGACCTCAATCCCTGATCTCAGTTGGTATGGCTACCTTTCTCCTCGAAGTCGGTACAGAAGAGCTGCCCGCCAGTTTTATCGATAGCGCCTTTGCCCAGTGGCGATCGCGCATCCCCACCAGTCTGCAGGATGCTGCCCTGGCCTATGAGGCGGTTTCGGTCTATGGCACCCCGCGTCGCCTCGCTGTCCTCATCAGCGGGCTACCCGATCGCCAGCCCGATCGCCAGGAGGAAGTAAAAGGGCCATCTGCCCAGTCCGCTTTTAAGGACGGTAAGCCCACCAAAGCCGCTGAGGGATTTGCCCGTTCCCGTGGTGTGCAGGTTGCCGACTTTGAAATTCGCACCACCGACAAAGGCGAGTTTGTATTTGTGACTCAAAAGATCCCCGGTCGTCCCACCGCCGATCTGCTGGTGGAGCTGGTGCCTCAGTGGGTCACAGGTCTGGAGGGGAAGCGGTTTATGCGTTGGGGGGATGGAGACTTGCGCTTTCCTCGCCCCATTCGCTGGCTAGTGGCGCTGCTGGATAACGCTGTCCTGCCGATCACCCTTGAGAATGGCTCGGTGATTTGTCAGAGCGATCGCATCTCCTATGGCCATCGGGTGCTCTCCCCTGGCCCCGTATCGATCCCGTCTGCCTCCGATTACCTCACGACCATGCAGGCGGCCCACGTAGAGGTCGATCCCAACAAGCGGCGGCAGCTCATCCAGGCCCAGACGGAAGCGGCAGCCGAGTCCGTTGGCGGTAAAGCCCTCATTTCCGAGACGCTGCTTCAGGAAGTGGTGAATCTGGTGGAGTACCCCACAGCAGTGGTGGGCAAGTTTGACGCTGAGTTCCTCGACATTCCCGCTGAGGTGAGTATCACCGAGATGGAAAGCCATCAGCGCTACTTTCCGGTGTTACGAAAAGATTTTTCTAAGGCCGCTGCACCGTCTATCTCACCGCTTCTACCCTGCTTCATCACCATTTCTAACGGTGACCCCGTCAAGTCCGATATTATCGCCGCCGGAAACGGGCGGGTTATCCGGGCGCGGCTGTCAGATGGCAAGTTCTTTTGGGACGCCGATCGCAAGCAGCCCCTAGAGGCTTACGTTCCCCAACTGGAGACAGTGACCTTCCAGCAAGACCTGGGGTCGATGCGGCAGAAGGTCGATCGGATTGTCCAGATTACAAACCTGATTGCCGGGCAATTGGGGCTGGGAAAAGCCGAGCGATCGCCCATCCAGCGAGCTGCCTTCCTGTGCAAAGCTGACCTGGTCACACAAATGGTGGGCGAGTTTCCCGAACTCCAGGGCGTCATGGGCCAAAAGTATGCCCTGGCCAGCGGTGAACCCCAGGTCGTCGCCGATGGCATTTTCGAACACTATTTGCCCAGGGGAGCCGATGACGATTTTCCCAAAACCCTAACAGGTCAGGTGGTGGGGCTGGGCGATCGCCTCGATACCCTGGTAGGTATTTTCAGCCTGGGGATGATTCCTTCTGGCTCCTCCGACCCGTTTGCCCTACGCCGCGCCGCAACGGCAGTGGTTAACATTACCTGGGCCGGAGATCTAGCCCTTGATTTGCATGAACTGCTGACCCAGGTAATTGCCAGTTTTACAACCCATCACACAGTTAAAAATGGGGATGCCACCACCCTCCAGCATCAGCTTGAAGACTTTTTCCTGCAGCGAGTTCGTACCCTGTTAGAAGAGCGGGGCATTGACTACGACTTAGTGAATGCTGTTCTGGGAGAGGCAGATCCTGAAGCCGCTGACCCCGAATATACCGAGCGGGCGCTGAAGGATTTACTGGACGTGCGCGATCGCGCCCTCTTCCTTCAGACCATCCGCCAGGACGGCACCCTGGACGGAATTTATGAAACCATTAACCGGGCTGCCCGTCTGGCCAAGCAAGGAGAGTTGGGCACCGCCCCCCTCGATCCCAAGCAGTTTGTGAACGCTCAGCAGTTCCAACAGCCCTCTGAGCGAGCCTTTTACGAAGCGCTGGTGAAGCTGGTGCCTAAGACGGAAGCCGCCCAGGGCGATCGCGACTACCGGGCACTGGTGGCCGCCCTAACAGAAATTGCCCCCATCGTCAGCAACTTTTTTGATGGGCCAGACAGCGTGCTGGTGATGGCTGAAGAACCAACCGTGCGCCGCAACCGCCTGAACATGCTGGGGCTGTTGCGTAACCATGCCCGAGTCCTGGCCGACTTTGGGGCCATTGTCAAGCAGTAGTGGGTTCTCCTATTCACAAACAAAGCCAGAGAGGGATATTGCCGCTCTCTGGCTTTGCTAACTTTGTATTCACCTAATCATTCGGCGGGTGCTCTGTCTATCTAGAGACGACTCGAGACGCCCGGTTCACTTGCTCTCAGCCCTAGCCAAGTTTAAAGCTCACTGAAACTCTGTTTGCAGTAGGTTACAGCGCAGCGCGGCGGCGCTTGATCATCATCGCTCCTGCAACCACGCCCAAACCAGCCATGGCAAATGGTTCAGGAACTGCTTCCGGATCAGGAGCAGACTGATCCTTCAAGCCAATAAGTTTCCAGTCGGGGCCGTTGTAGGAAGAGAGACTGGTAACGCGAACGCCGTAGATGAAGTTCGTAGTATTACCCGCTCCATCTAGCAGGCCGAAATCAGCCAGGCTGAGACCACGGGAGCCGACGCTTTGAGCAGAACCAATTTCCTGCGTGTCGATTTTGTATCCAGCATCGTTCCACAGGCTTCTCGTCAGGGTCATTTTGTTGCCAATCAGGCTACCCGACGCATCCAGGGCCTGGAGCGACAGGTCGCTGTTTCTACCCCGCTCCCACACCAACACTTTGTCCACCGCACTGCTGAAGGTGAGGTCAAAATCAAAGTTACCTTTGTCTTCGGTGTCGATAATGTGGTTCAGGTTGAGGTTGGTCATTACGTCAGACACGATGCTGTTGTCAACGCCAATGGCCAGCTCTTCCTGCTTAATATAAACACTGCCATTGACCTGATCACCAATATCTGCGCTGGCGGCAGCATTGTTACCAGCGCCAGGGTCGTTGTAGTTAATGACAGCCTGATTGACCCTAACGAAGTCATTGCGGGTGACGCCATCAATGACAACCGAGTTCAGCATAATGTCATATTTGCCGTAGTCAGATACCAGTCGGCCATTGGCATCGACCTTTCCTGAAAAGTTAGTGGTAAACGAGAAGCCCGTCGTTGCCTGGGCTGGTGCGCCTGCCAGCAGGAGGCATCCGGCTGCCATCATTCCCGTCCAAACTGAAGAGTTTTGAATCCTCATTACTCGCCTTGTCCTTTAGCTCTTGAAACTTTTGCTCTTGAAACTTTAGTAACAGATTTCAAATTACCCAGCTACAAATTCCTGATCGCAATCTGAGTTTAAAAAAACACAGGCTAGAAATATGCGACAGGTAGA
>JAYKGU010000219.1:0-18861 GCA_035285585.1 Synechococcales cyanobacterium | reverse complement strand
GGGGGCTAAAGCCACCAATGGCAATCATCACCAGGTCAGAGGTTGCCCGCTCATCCAGTTGGAGGCGGGGCAGATGATCAGCCTTTTCAAGAAATTCCTGGCGCTGTTCGGGTGTTGCGATCCGATTGATGAGCTGGCCACCGTGGGGTGCAGCGATATCTAGATGAAGGCTCAAGGTTCTCTCCTAACTTTGCTATGACTACATATAACAGTGTTCTGCTGGCACTCCATCCATATTCTGATGATGGATTAATAATGGGTACCGCATATTTAAGGACATTGGATGCTGGCTAGCATCACCGCCCATATCCTAGTATGGGCCACTGCTTGGGGCGAATGGTTGTTCAATGCAATCATAATCTCTTTACGATCGATGTCCCTACGCTTCACATTCTTTTTCTAGAGGCTCAATGATTCCTCCCCCCAATAGCGCCTCGCCCTGATACCAGACCGCTGCCTGACCGGGGGTTACTCCAAACTGAGGCTCGTCGAATTGGAGTTTAACCCGTGTGCTGCCTGACTCGGGGTTGAGGGGAATGACTGTGGTGGGGACTGCGGGCGAGCGGTAGCGAATTTGCCCATTTGCCCGGAAGGGGGCAGACGGCGGGGCCAGGGATACCCAGTTAACACGGTGAACTGTGCATTCGGAATGGTGGGCAGTGTGGCGATCGCCCACCACTACCCGGTTGCGCCCGACATCAATACCGATCACGTAGAGCGGATGGGGCGCGGCGATACCCAGCCCTTTGCGCTGCCCAATGGTGTAATGGTGGATGCCCGTGTGAGTTCCCAAAACGCGCCCGGTGGGGTCGACGATATCTCCAGGGGTGGGAGCCAGGTAGGTATCGAGGAACCGTTGCATAGAGCCGTGGGCTTCGATCAAGCACAAATCCTGGCTGTCGGGCTTGGCAGCGGTGTGGAGGCCAAATTCAGCGGCAATTTTACGGGTTTGCTCTTTTGTTTGCTGGCCCAGGGGGAAGTGGGTGTGGGCCAGGATATCCTGGGTCAAGTCGTAAAGAAAATAGGACTGATCCTTGCTGGCATCGACCGCCCGTTTGAGCTGGTAGCGCCCGGTTTCAGCATCATAATCGATGCGGGCGTAGTGACCCGTAGCAATTTGGTCGGTCCCCAATTCTGTTTGAGCGTAGTGCAGCATGGGGGCAAACTTAACGGCCCGATTGCACTGGGAGCAGGGCAGCGGCGTGACCCCATTGCTGTAGCCATTGACCAGATAGTCGATGATTTGCGTTTGAAACAGCTCGCGGCTATCGACGATGTGATGGGGCACCCCCAACTGTTCGCAAATCTTAGCTGCGTCGACCATGCCCTCAGAGCAGCACTGCCCCTTGCCCTTCATTAGCCAAAGGGTTAGCCCCACCACATCGTATCCCTGGTGGTGGAGGGTTGCGGCTGCCACAGAGCTATCGACACCGCCTGAGAGACCGACTACGACCTTTTGCATGGGACTGGAAAAACCTGATTCGGGCACCTCGTAAGTCCTATTGGTTAAGAAATGGGTTAAAGTCATTCGGTAACCACTTCTCCAGGTTAACATTTACAACCAGATCAGCCCGTGTTTTGGAGGTGGGCAGGGTTCATGCTAAAAAAGCACCATCTGGCGCTTACAAAATTTTCGCTCTGGCTTACGCCATAACATTAGGGCACTCATCCCAGGTGAATCCCCTGCAGCGCGGGAGATTTAACCCGCAAACCTAAGCCCGTGGGCCGGATCAGGAACATGATCGGCAGGTTGGTTTTCAGGTCTTTAGAGCCTCCATCTTCAGGTACGTGTTCGGGCTAAACCTGTGTTTCAGGTGGGTGGTGCCCATCTTGCGTGGCTCATCCTTAAAGATGCGGTTGATCCTTCTAGAAAGCGAACTATGTCATTGCCATGAATTTGCGCACCTCACGACTTTGTTTTTTACCCTGGGCAGCAACTGCGGTTGGGTTGCTGGGAAGTTGCCTATTTGGCATCGCCCAGCCCGCCAGAGGGCAGGTAACGTCGGAGCAGCCGACCCTGATAGCGCAGCGGGTAATTGAGGGGTTACCGCCCCCACCGCCAATCCCTGATTTGCAGCAGTCGCCATCGCCTGCGATCGCCCCCGCCCTTCCCAGTCCCGCTGCAGCCAGTCAGGCCAATCCGGAGACCCTGTATCTGGTATACGTCAATGGTGACAGTCCGTTGCTACTCGACCAGGTACAGCAGGTAGAACCCACGGCGATCGTGCAGGATTACGGGGGGCAGCCCGTTATTGTAGCGGGCGTTTTTGCCGATCGGGATGATGCCGAGGATCAAGCAGAAGCCCTGGCCGATCAGGGTATTGAGGCGGAAATCGCTCCCACGTCCAGTATTGTGTCTGCCCAAGCCCCTGCCCTTGATCCCGCCGCTGCTAACCTACCTGTTTTGCCGCCTGCCGACGTCAGCCCAGCGGTGCCGCGCGAGGTGGAGTTTCGTTCGCCAGTGCCGTCTCCCGCTGCCAGTGCGCCCACTCCAGTGGTGAGTGCTGCCCCCCCGGTGGTGCAGGAAAGCTCCTATTACATTGTGGTTCCCGGAGATTCTGATCGGCTGTCGCAGATGCAGGAGCAGGTTATTCTTTTGGGGGCACGACAAAGTGCGATCGCCCAGCGCGAGCAGCCCCTGGGGCCACACCTGCTGATTGGTCCATTTGTCGATCGCTCGGCGGCAACCCGATGGAACCGCTTTTTGCGGGACTTTGGTATGGATGCCAGGGTGTATTACAAGCGTTAATCAGCGGGGCGGACATGGGGCAATCGTTCAAACTCGTGCGGCACGAGCGACAGGAACAGATCCAGCGAACCATTGTCACCGCCCAGCAGATGGGCGAGATCGAGTCCCGCATTTTTGACGCTGGGATGCCCGTGGCGGCGCTTATGGAAAAAGTGGCCATGCGGGTGGCGCACCATATTGAAACCCGCTATCCGGTCAATGAGTTTCCCCAGGTTGGGGTCATCGTTGGGCCAGGACATAACGGTGGGGACGGGGCTGTGGTGGCGCGGGAACTGCATTTCAGCGGCTATCAGGTGGTGCTGCATCGGCCCCTGGCCAAGCTGAAGCCGCTCACCGAAGGTCACGTTAACTATGCGACTAGCTTGGGAATACCGCTGGTAAGCGCCGATGAGCTACGGGCGATCAACCTGATTGTCGATGGCCTCTTTGGCTTTGGGTTAACCCGTCCCATCACTAACGAGCTGGCGGATCTGGTGAACTTGGTCAACAGCTTGCCCGCTTCAGTCGTCAGTATTGACCTGCCATCTGGACTGCACACGGATACCGGGGAAGTTCTGGGGACAGCGATTCGCGCTACCCATACGGCTTGCCTGGGGTTATGGAAGCGGGCGTTTTTGCAGGATCGGGTGCTGGATTACGTGGGTACGCCGGAGCTGATTGACTTTGATATCCCACTGGCAGACGTTAAGGCGGTGATCGGGGAGTCGCCCCGGTGGCAGCGGATTACTGCGGCGCAAGCGATCGCCCCTCTGCCCATTCCCCGTCCACCGACCACCTATAAATATCGGGAAGGGAACCTGCTGCTGGTGTGTGGCTCTGAACAGTACATGGGGGCCGCCGTGCTGACCGGACTGGCGGCCCGAGCCAGCGGCGTGGGCATGCTCACCCTGGCTATTCCCCAGGCGTTGAAGCCCGTCATCGCGATGCAAATTCCCGATGCGGTGACGGTGGGCTGCCCCGAAACCGAAAGCGGGGCGATCGCCCATTTCCCTGACGGTTTGACTTTAGAAAAATTCAGTGCGATCGCCTGTGGCCCCGGCCTTTCCCAGGATGCCATTCAGGCAGTGAAGCAGGTGCTGGCCAGCGATCGCCCCCTGGTGCTGGATGCAGATGGTCTCAATATTCTGGCGCATTTAGACCCCATTACCACCTTAAGCCAGCGGTCTGCTCCGACGGTGCTAACCCCCCACCCAGGGGAGTTCAAGCGGCTGTTTCCCAAGCTGGCGGAGGATCTGGGCGATCGCCTCACCGCTGTTCAGCAGGCGGCCCAGCAGAGTGGGGCGGTGGTGTTGCTGAAAGGAGCCATGGTGGCGATCGCCAATGCCGAGGGCCGAGGATGGGTAAATCCGGAGAGTACCCCGGCCCTGGCCAGGGGCGGCAGCGGCGACGTGCTGACCGGCCTCCTGGGCGGCCTGCTGGCTCAAGCCGCCTCCCGGCAAATTTCTCCCGACTTGATTGCAGCCAGCGCCGCCTGGTGGCATGCCCAGGCCGGTCGGCAGGCAGCCCAACAGCGGGGAGAACTGGGGGTTGATGCCCAAACTCTGGTGGACTACCTGTTGGATAGGAAGCCAGAATCCAGGAGGCAGAATTCAGGAGGAAGCTGGCTTCTAGCCCCTGACTCCTAAATCCTCGAAGGCGTTACCCACCGAGATGGCTCCAGAGGTAGATGGTTCTTTGTTTGAGATCAACCAAGCTGTTGAGCGAGGCTTTATTACGAAAGTACGAACTCCAATGGCAACAGAAACCGGCTTTGATTTTGGCGACATCAACTTATCTGAAGTAATGGAAGGGCTGGGCTCCGTGCTGGTTGCGCCCCTGGTGTTGCCCGCTGCCGCCGCCGTCAATCAACCTTTGGTGAAGTCGGCGATTAGAGAGGCGATCGCCTTTTCCGAGCGCTGCAAGGAAGCGGTGGCCGAGGCCAGCGAGCGCATTGAAGATGTGGTGGTAGAAGCCCAGTATGAAGTAGAGCGCAGACAGGCCGAAGGCGAATCTTACCAACCGGAGGCGTTGCCCCCTTCCCAACCGCGCCCCATCCGGCGCGCCCACTTTGCCGAGGGCCACTCCCAGACCGCAGGCGAGATGATGAGTACCTTTGATGAGGTCAATGCCCAGGTGGGCTGGCTCTCCAACGGCATGGTTGACCTGCGCACCCTGCTGCCCCTGGGCATTGGTGCCTTTGCTGCCCGGCAACTCTTGATTCAGGGCCTCAAGCTGGACGAAATCCCCTGGTACACAATGGTTTGGTACGCCTTTGATACCTTCAGCAAGCTCAACAGCAGCGATCGCTCTCAGTCCCCCCAGCCGTCGATGGCCAACGGCAACGGCAACCACGGCTTCACGCCCTCCGGCGCAGATACGGGCATTGCCGTGGACGAAGCCTAGTCTTCCCCGAACGGAACAAAGGCTAAGCAAACGGGCGGAAATTCGAGACGAGCGAACGGTGTAGGGGATATCAGGCCAGTGATTCAGCTTATTCATGCGACCAGCCAGCGGGGGCGCTATCAGGTGCGATCGCTCTACCGCTCCACCGCCATGCAGCAATACCTGGAAACCCGGCTAAAGAAGCGGGACGGCATTGACCGTGCGGCGGCTAATCCCCTGACGGGCAACGTTCTGGTGACCTTTGATCGGGCTGCCCTGGATGCCCATCAGGTGGCTTCAATGCTGGAGGCGATCGCCACCGACTACCAAGCTGAATCCCAGGCGCAATCCGCTGAATCCCCAGAATCTTCTGAAACGCCCGAATCCCGCCAGGATCGGTCTGCCCATAAAGGTCGGAAGAAAGGCCAGAAGGCAACCGAAGGGCAGGAGGATCAGCCCGAGAAGGACTGGTTTCGCCTGGAGCCGGACGAGATTCTGACGGAGCTGAATACTTCGGAGGATGGCCTGAGCGGGGATGCGGTTGAGGGAGTGCGCGATCGCTTCGGCAGCAACGCTTTGCAGGAAGCGGAACCCCGGTCGGACTGGTCGATCCTGGTAGGGCAGTTCAACTCCTTACCCGTGGCTTTGCTGGGGGCCGCTGCCGGACTGTCGGTGGTCACCGGGGGCTTTGCCGATGCGGTGGTGATTCTGGGTGTGGTGGGCGTCAACGCCGCCATCGGCTTCTTCACGGAAAGCCAGTCGGAACGCATCATCCAATCTCTGGAGGAGGGGGGCGAGCAAACCGCCAGCGTGCTGCGGGACGGAGACGAGCGCCAGATCGATGCGGATGAGGTGGTGCCCGGCGACATTTTGCTGCTGCAAGCGGGTCAGCCCGTGGCCGCCGACGTGCGCCTGCTGGCGGCGGATAATTTGAGCATTGACGAGTCGGCCCTCACCGGGGAAAGCGTACCCGTCACGAAAAGGATCAAAACTCTGGAGGGGGACGTGCCCCTGGCGGAGCGGGTCAACATGGCCTTTAAGGGCACCTTTGTCACCAGCGGCAGTGGCCGGGGCGTGGTGGTGACCACCGGGCGCTTTACTGAAGTGGGTCAGATTCAGACGATGGTGGGCGAAGCCGAGGGCACGGATACGCCGCTCCAGGCCCAGTTGGACGAGGTGGGTAGTCAGCTAGTCATGCTGGGGGGCGGCATCTGTGCGGGGGTGTTTGGCCTGGGGCTGCTGCGGGGCTATGGCCTGCTGCCCATGCTGAAGACCTCCATCTCCCTGGCGGTGGCTTCCGTTCCCGAAGGACTACCCACCATCGCCACTACCACCCTGGCCCTGGGCATTCAGGACATGCGCAAGCGCCACATCCTGGTGCGCGACCTGAATGCGGTGGAAGCCCTCGGCTCGGTGCAGACCATCTGTCTGGACAAAACCGGCACCATCACCCGCAACAAGATGGAAGTGCAGGCGGTATACCTGGCGGATGGCGGACTGCGGCTGGAGGGCGATCGCTTCTTCCCCACCAACCGTCTGGATGAAGACACCGACTCTGACGCCCCACAGGGGGAGGATACTGATCGCGAGAATACTGGCAGCGAGCATCCCGATAGTGAAAACTCTGGCCTTGAAAATGCTGCCAGTGAGCATATCGAGAATAGCGATCCCGCCGCTGATGCTGAAGATCAGGCTGACCGCTCTGCCCATGATGAGCAGGCCGTTGCCGTGGGCGATCGCCCCGACCTGGAAAAACTGATAAAAGTCTGCGCCCTATGCAGCGAAAGCGACGTCGAGCCAGGGGAGAACGACGAGTATGACCTGCAGGGGTCTTCCACGGAGAATGCCCTGATTGAGATGGCGATCGCCGCTGGCTTCGACGTCCCCGACCTGCGGCAGCAGCATCCCACCGAAAAGATGCTCCTCCGCACCGAAAACCGCAACGTGATGACCACCATCCACTCTGCGGAGGAAGGCTACTTCGTGGCGGTGAAGGGCAGTCCGGCGGAGGTTCTGGAGCGCTGCACCCAGTGGGTGCGGGATGGGGAAACCGTATCCCTGACGGATGAGGATCGGCAGCAGCTCTCCCTGGCCAATGAGCGGATGGCGGGGCAGGCGCTGCGGGTGCTGGCGGTGGCCTATCGGGCGGGCGATCGCCAGGAGATTGGGGACGATTGGGACAATCCGGACCCCGTAGAGCGGGATCTCATCTGGCTGGGCCTTACGGGCATGGCCGATCCCATTCGCGAGGGGGTGAGGGAGCTGATTGAAGGATTCCACCGGGCCGGTATTGACACTGCCATGATCACCGGGGATCAAAGCCCTACCGCCTACGCCATCGGCAAATCCCTGGGGCTGAACCGCGACCAGACCCTGGAAATCCTCGATTCTTCCCAGCTCTCCCAGGTGGATGCGGAAAAGCTCCAGGCCCTCTGCGACAAAGTGGATGTGTTCGCCCGCATCAGTCCGGCGGACAAGCTGCAAATCGTCCAGGCGCTCCAGGCCCGAGGCCAGGTGGTGGCCATGACCGGCGATGGCATCAACGACACCCCGGCCCTCAAGGCGGCAGACGTGGGTGTGGCGATGGGGTCGGGTAAAAGCGGCATGGTGCGCGACGTGGCGGACGTGGTGATCGAGGACGACAACCTGGGGACGCTGATCGACTCGGTGAGCCGGGGCCGCACCATCTACAACAACATCCGCAAGTCGGTTCACTTCCTGCTCTCCACCAACCTCAGCGAAATTATGGTGACCACGGTGGGCACCGCCATCGGCGTGGGTGAGCCGCTGAACGCCATGCAGCTCCTCTGGCTCAACCTGGTGAGCGACATCTTCCCCGGACTGGCCCTGGCCCTGGAGCCGCCCGAACCCGACGTACTGGATCTGCCCCCCCGCGACCCGGAGGAGCGCATCATCAAGCCCGAAGACTTCGAGCGGATTGTCTTCGAGTCGGCCATGATCTCCCTCAGCGCCCTGGGAGCCTACACCTACGCCGTGCTGCGCTACGGGATCAACAGCCGCCAGGCGAGCACCGTGATTTTCATGAGCCTGACCATCGCCCAAATTCTGCACACCCTCACCTGCCGCTCCCAGACCCACAGCCTGTTTGATAAGGAAAAGCTGCCCCGCAATCCCTATGTGGACGGAGCCATCGTCGGCTCCATCGGCCTACAGCTCCTGCCCGCCGCTATCCCCTTCCTGCGGGACTTGCTCCAGCTCACCCCAGTGGACGCCCTCGACCTGCTGGTGATTGCCACCAGCGCAGCGCTGCCTCTGGTAATTAACGAAAGCACAAAGCCAAAGTCGGAGAAGGGCGATCGCTCCCGCCCCTCCAAAGATCAAGCCCAATCTGATTCGCCAGCCCATGCCGACACCGCCGCGAATCCCTCCCCTGATCAACCCACTTTTCAAGGAGCAGGCGCATGAGAAAACGCAACTTCATGTTCACCTCAGAATCGGTGACGCCGGGGCACCCCGACAAGCTGTGTGACCAGATCAGCGATGCCATCGTCGATCACCTGTTGCAGCAAGACCCCTACACGCGGGTGCTGGCGGAATGCGCGGTGTCCACCTCCATTGTGTTTTTGTCGGCCCGCTTTTCTCCCAATGCGAATGCGGATTTTACGGCGATCGCCCGTCAGGTCATTGACGAAGTGGGCTACCGCCAGCCGTCCTTCAACGCCAGGGATTGCAGCATTCTCACCAGCCTGGAGGAACTGCACGACTCCAAGGAGCGCAACTTCGACGAGCAAAAGCTCTCCGATTCCGAAATCAACCAGGTGACCGCCCGCAACCAGGCGACGGTGTTCGGCTTCGCCTGCAACCAATCAGACGGACTGCTCCCCCTGCCCATCTGGCTGGCTCACCAGCTAGCCCGGCAGCTCTTTCAGGTGCAGCACAAGGGGGTGTTGCCCTACCTGTCCCCAGATGGCAAAACTCAGGTGGGGGTTGAGTATCGCGATCGCCGCCCCCATCGCATCCACAGCATCACGGTGGTCGCCAGCCAGATTGAGGGCAAGTCCCCCGACTTCCACCAGCTCCAGGACGACATTCGGGAAACGGTGATTTATCCCGCCTTCGATGGCCACACCATCCGTCCTGATGAAAATACCGGAATCTTTATTAACCCCGATGGCCCGGTTCCCATTGGCGGTCCGGCCATCCACTCAGGGCTGACCGGGCGCAAAAACGCCATCGACACCTATGGAGAATACTCCAAGCACAGCGGCGCGGCCCTCAGCGGCAAAGACCCCATCCGCATTGACCGGGTGGGAGCCTATGCGGCTCGCCATGCCGCTAAAAACGTGGTAGCAGCAGGATTGGCGGAGGAATGCGAGGTGCAGTTGAGCTATTCCATCGGTTCTGCCACGCCTATTAGCGTACAGGTGGAAACCTTCGGCACGGGCAAAATTCCCGAAGAGGACATCACCAGCCTGGTGGAAAACCACTTTGACTTCCGGCTGGCGGGCATCATCAAGCAGTTTGGCCTGCGATTTTTACCCAGCCAGCGCCAGGGAAAGTTTTTCCAGAACCTGGCGGTTTATGGCCATGTGGGTCGAGTCGACCTGGATCTGCCCTGGGAGCGCACCGATCAGGCCGACAAACTGGCGGGATGAAGCTCGTGGTAGCGGCGATCGCAGTACACCGCCCAGGCCATCCCCGATAAACCCGCCAGCGATCCCGACACCACCGCCGCCACCCCCCAGCCCAGCGGCCCGGCCCAATCAGAAATTTCGCAGATCAGCGCCGTGCTGGCTCGCCCAACCAGATAGGCGGTGCCACAGGCGGCAATGGTAACGATCCCCAGTTCCGCCAGCATGTCCAGCAGATGCTTTTCCGACAGGTCTTCCTCAAAGTAGGTGCGCCAGATGGAGCCATACATGAGGATATCGGAGGCGGTGAAGAGAACCTGCTTGGGTAGCTCAAATCCGGGGGTGGGAGCGGCGGCGGCAGCAGCGCCTCCAGTGGCATAGCCTGCGATCGCCAGCGCCACATCCAGACGCTTTTTGCCGAGTCGATTCATAATTCAAGATTTCCTTGTACTAGCAGCGACGCGATCCATCTGCGTCATCTGCGAAATCTGCGGACAGACCCCACACCAGCCAGCCGGACGGTATGACTTTTTCCCAGAAGGTGCCTGAAGGAGGATGCCAGCTTCTCCCAATTTTACTGATCAAACCGCCGCATCAGGTAGGCCACGCCAAAATCCCCGTTGGGATGCTTCTCTAGCTGCTCTGCCAGGGCAAACACCTGCTGGGCCAGATCCTCCCCCAGCTTCTCGATGGTGGCCTGCCGCTCCCGCTGGGCGTACTCCAATTCCTTCAGCCGCATCTGCCAGTCGCTCAGGAAAAACTGGTCGATACAGCCATGCAGACCAAGCTGTTGCAGCACCTCCCACTCGCCGCGATCGCACCAGATGCCGCTACAGTTGGGGCAGCGCTCCACGAAGAAAGAATATTTTTGCCCGACCTTGGTGCGGGTGAGGTAGTAGCGACATTCGGGGCAAAAGGCGGCACGGGTATCCAGGGGGGGCTGTTCGAACTCAACCTCCGCCAGCGTAGGCAGCGCCTCCCGCAGGTCAGCAGGCTGCTCGTTTTGCCAGGACTGATAGGTTTTGCCCGAAATCCAGTTGCCGCCACAGTCGGGGCAGTGGTGAGCCATCAGCCCCCCTGTTAGACGATGACTGATTAGTTCACCGATTTTATCTTTGGGACACAGCACAATACCTCTCGGCTTCGCCTGCAATAAGCTCGCCCTTTATTAAATCACGGTAAAGCGTAATTTTTATGAAGCTTAAGGTGCGTCATCCCCGTGGGTGGAATCCCCCAGCTCCAGGCTGGCGGTGCAGTAGCCCATTAGCTGCTGGAGGCGATCGCCCATTTGCGCCCGCCGCTGCTGGCTGGTCTGGGGCTGGCGCGAGGTTTTCAGAAACAGCACATCGGTACCCAGCAGGCGCAGTTGCCGGTTGATTTCCGTCCGGTAAGAGCGGAGGCGGGGGGCGATCGCCCCTTCCAAATCTTCAAAATCTGCTGAAATCACTGACTGGGCCTGCTGCTGCGTGGTTTGAAACAGACGCTCGATGGCGTCCCCATCGCCAGCGGGATCGGCCACCACCCCAGCCAACTGCTCTAAAGATTGGCGCAGAGCACCGTAGCGGCTCTGATATGGCTCTGGCAACATTTTAATTCCATCTTAATCGGGAGTACTGTGAAGAATTTTGTATGTATCATGGAATTAAATCGATTTTGTGTATCAGAACACAAGACTAAGATTTTCTAATTCCTGAACAAGCTCAAATCCTTAGTAATTAGACTATAAGAACTGTATATTCTCTGATGCCTGTGCATCGCTACAGGTTATCTACCTCCAGGGATTTTGCAAATCAGTCTTGCGAACTATACACAAGGTCTACTCAAGTGAGTAGGTAAGGCCAGGATTGCATTGCCTGTCGCAGGCCAGCTAAGTCTGGTCTGCGGTCGGTCTTAGTTAATTGAATCCAACACTATTTTTATCCCGAAACTTCTCAGGATCTTACCCTGGCGGAAGTTTTCCTCGGTTCAGTTGAACCGGTAGAAATACTGAAACAAGGTGAACCTATTTAGGGTGAACCTATTAAGGTGAACCAGCAATCATTCTGGTTGCCCCTTTAACTAACGGCTACGGCTTTTCCGATGTGGTCTGCGATCAATTTTTTCATTCTCTCTAGGGGATGCCGTAGAATCATCAGAATCTATCCGTTGTCTGTGCCGTTGACTTGTTCCGTTGCATCTACTGACGGGATGTATTGAATCGAGTACCAGTCCTATGAACGTAACGACCGCTCTCCCCGTCCCCACCGACATTTATTTACCTGATTGGCTGCGGGATTGTCTAATCGTCCAGCATGACGCCTTCCATGATGATACACTTGAACTGCCAAAAGAGACAGAATTAATTTGTCGCGCTTTTGAATTTGGCTATACCCTCCATGAGGGGCAGTATCGGGCCTCGGGCGAACCCTACATCAACCATCCGGTTGCGGTTGCCGAGCTGCTGCGGGATCTGGGGGGCAGCGCCACCATGATCGCGGCGGGCTTTCTCCACGACGTGGTTGAAGACACCGACGTGACGCTGGACGATCTGGAGCAGCAATTTGGCCCAGAGGTGCGGCGGTTGGTCGAAGGTGTCACCAAACTTTCTAAGTTTAACTTCTCCAGCAAAATGGAGAGCCAGGCCGAAAACTTCCGCCGCATGTTTCTGGCCATGGCCCAGGACATCCGCGTGATTGTGGTGAAGCTGGCCGATCGCCTCCACAATATGCGCACCTTGAGCCATCTGCCCGATGAAAAGCGGCGACGCATCGCCCTGGAGACGCGGGAAATCTTTGCTCCCCTGGCAAATCGATTAGGGATCGGTCGCTTCAAGTGGGAGCTGGAGGATCTGGCGTTCAAATACCTGGAACCCGATGCCTACCGACAGGTGCAGCAGCTAGTGTCAGACCGACGCACGGATCGAGAGGCACGGCTGCAGGAAGTGGCCGATATGCTGGGCGATCGCCTCTGCCACATGGGGATCTGCGTGCGCGACCTGAGCGGACGCCCCAAGCATCTCTATGGCATCTATCAAAAAATGCAGCGGCAGCACAAAGAATTCCAGGAAATCTACGACGTGGCTGCCATTCGCATCATTGTAGACACCAACGACGAATGCTACCGCGCCCTGGCGGTGGTTCATGATGCGTTTCGCCCCATTCCCGGTCGCTTCAAAGACTACATCGGCTTACCCAAACCTAACCGCTACCAATCCCTGCACACGGTGGTGATGGGCACCTTTGGACGACCCATTGAGGTGCAGATTCGCACTTTGGAAATGCATCACATCGCTGAATATGGCATCGCCGCCCACTGGAAATATAAAGAAAGTGGCAGCAGTACAAAAGTTTCCGCTGAAGATGAAAAATTCACCTGGCTGCGGCAACTGCTGGAGTGGCAAAGCGATCTGAAGGATGCCCAGGAATACCTGGAAAACATCAAAATTAACCTGTTTGAGGATGAGGTGTTTGTCTTCACTCCCCAGGGAGACGTGGTGGCTCTCTCGCGAGGGGCCACACCCGTTGACTTTGCTTACCGCATCCATACTGAGGTGGGCAACCACTGTGCCGGAGCGCGCATCAATGGGCGCATTGTGCCCCTAGACACGCCCCTACAAAATGGCGACATTGTAGAAATCCTTACCCAAAAAAATTCTCATCCCAGCCTCGACTGGTTGAACTTTGCGGTTACCGCCAGCGCCCGCAACCGCATCCGTCAGTGGTACAAGCGATCGCACCGGGATGAAAACGTAGCCCGAGGTCGCGATATGCTGGAGCGGGAGCTGGGCAAGAGTGGGTTTGAGGCATTGCTCAAGTCTGACCCCATGCAGGCCACCGCCGAGCGGTGCAACTATCAAACCGTGGAAGACCTGCTGGCAGGGCTGGGCTATGGGGAAACCACCCTCAACCTGGTGGTAAACCGCCTGCGGGAAGAAATCAAAGCCCACCAGCCCATTGCCCCTGCTACCCCTGCCGCTGACGAACGGCACGACGTGCCCTTCTCTACAGGCAGTTCGGCCTACGGCACGACCCCACCCCGTTCAAAGGACTCCCCAATTGTAGGGGTCGAGGGGCTGCTCCATAATATTGCAGGCTGCTGTAATCCGGTGCCAGGAGAACCTATTTTGGGCATTGTCACCCTGGGCAGCCGGGGCATTTCCATCCACCGCCAGGGCTGCTCGAATACAAATGGGATTCCGGGCGATCGCCTCATTCCTGTGAGCTGGAATCCGGCCCATGACAAGCACAGCCGCCCCTATACCTACCCCGTGCAAATCCAGGTGGAGGTAATTGATCGGGTGGGGGTGCTTAAAGATGTGCTCTCCCGTCTCAGCGACCACCGAATCAATGTACGCAGCGCCCAGGTGCGCACCCACCCCGGTCGTCCCGCTCTGATTGACCTGGAAATTGAAATTCAGGATCATCCCCAGTTGGAGCGCATCCTCTGCCAGATTCGCAAAATGAGCGATGTGCTCAACCTGCGCCGCCTGGGCCAGACGGCAGAACCCGTTTAGGGTTGTCCCGAATCTCGCCGTCCTGGACGCCGTAAACCGGTGCGGTTGCCGATGCGAAATGGACGGCGGGCTGGAAAGTCGCTTTCGTCGTAGATCTCGCCCACCAGCTCCTCCAGAATATCCTCCAGGGTAATCAACCCCACCGTGCCGCCATACTCATCCACCACAATGGCTAGATGGAGCTGCTGCTGAAGCATTTCTTTCAACAGGTCGGGCACCCGCTTGGTTTCTGGCACATAGACGGGTGGATCCATTGCCAGGGTAACGGGAGCATCAGTATGGTTTTCCTGGCGCAGGGTGTGCAGTTCTTGCAGTGCCCGCTTTAAGTGCACAATTCCCACAATTTGATCTTTTGACTCCCCCTGCACAGGAATGCGCGAATAGCCCGTTTCCAAACAAAGGTTAATTAGATCCTGGAGGGTAGCTTCGTGGGAGATGGTGCGCATGTCAATGCGGGGCTTCACTACATCGTGGGCCTTGAGGCGATCGAGCATGAGAGTACGATTGAGGAGCTGGTGCTTGACCAGGTCAATCTGTCCACGCCCCCCCAGAATCTCAATCATCAGATGGAGGTCTTGCACCGATTCCGCTTCCTGGGTGCTGCTGCTCTGGAACAGACGAATGGCGGATTGAGCAATGCCTTCTAAAAACGTGGTGATTCCCAGCCAGGTGAGCAGCCGCGACAGCCAGTAGATGGGGCGCACCACTACCTTGAAGACGGGCAGCACGTTATTAATGGCGAGGGATTTGGGCGTAATTTCTCCAAAAACCAGCAGGAGAAGCGTGACCACCGCTGTCGCCACCCCAATGGAAGCACTGCCAAACCAGATGGCAAAGAGGTTGCTGGTCAAAATGGCCGTGAAATTGTTGACCAGGTTATTGCCCACCAGCAGGGTAGTAATAAATCGGGCACGCCTGTTGAGCACCAGTCCAAACATACCGTCTGGGTCGCCCTGCTCCTTAATCAGGGCACGCAGCTTGAGGTTGTCGAGGGCCGTAATAGCGGTTTCTGACCCGGAGAAAACCGCCGACAGCCCCAACATCAAAACCAAAACGGCAACATCTAGCCAGATGGCCCCAAGGATTGGGTTGAGTTGGGCGAGCAGCACCGGGCCAGACAACGGAAAGACCAGAGTCACAGTGGGTTAACGGGTAACGGGTAGGCAGCGGTTTTCCGCCGGGTGGACTTCAGGGGGTGAGCCTTGCTTAATCTTTACTGTGATGATAACTCGCAATCCTGGTGCTTCAGAGAATGAATTCTGGGGGTGCTTCAGGCGATCAGCTCTCCTGTCTCCTGGAGAGTATGGAGGCGGTGGTAAATGCCACCGTGGTTTAGCAATTCGCTGTGGCTACCCACTTCGACGATTTGGCCGTGGTCGAGCACCACAATTTTGTCGGCTTCCCGCACCGTGCTAAGGCGGTGGGCGATGATCAGCGTGGTGCGGGTACCTAAAATGCTGCGCATGGCCAGTTGGATCGATCGCTCCGATTCATAATCCAGGCTGGAGGTGGCTTCATCAAACACCAGCACGTCCGGGTTAACGAGCAGCGCCCTGGCAATCCCCAACCGCTGTCGCTGCCCACCAGAGAGACGCACCCCCCGTTCCCCCACAATGGTGTGGTAGCTTTTCGGCAACAGGTGGATAAACTCATCCACCCGAGCGATGCGGCAGGCTTCCTCCACCTGCTCCAGGGTGGCAGTCGGATTGCCATAGGTCAAATTGTCCAGCAGGGTGCCGTTGAAGACATCCACCTCTTGGTGGACGATCGCCAGCCGCTTGCGATACCCGGTGATGTCCAAGGTGCGAATGTCCTGACCGTCGAGGCGGATACAGCCTTCATGGGGGTCAAAGTAGCGAAACAGCAGCTTCACCAGGGTAGACTTGCCAGAACCCGAACGACCCACCAAAGCAACGGTCTGCCGTGGCTCGATCAGCAGGTTGATATTTTGCAAAACGGGGCGATCGCGCTCATAACCAAAGCTGAGATGATCAAAGTGAATCTTGCCTGAGAACTCATAGGTTTTCAGGGCTTCAGCCTGGTGCACCACACTTGCCCCCTCAATACCCACGGGCTGCCGCATAAACTCGTGAAAGCGCAGCATGGACGCATAGCGACGGGCAAACACTTCTGCTACCACGCTGATTGGCTCCAGCTCTGCGTAGGCCATGCTGGACACCGTGAGGGTAGTGACGAAATGCCCCAGGGAAATCTGCTCCCGCAGGGCCGAAATCAGCGTCAGAACCAGTACCCCAAACACGCAGCTCTGGATAAAAGTGCGCTGCCAGGTAAATAGGGTGACATAGCCCCGGTGGATGCGGTAGTCCACCATTTTGAACTCCCGCTCAATGCGCTGCCGCTGGCGAGCCAGCTCCCGATCTTCTGTAGCAAACGCCTTCACCGTCTTGATGTTGGTGATAATTTCCGACATGCGGCTCTCGGTGTTTTCCATGTGGCGATCGAGCAGCTCTTCCTTATCCACCAGCCGCTTCAGGTGGCGCAGGGTAAAGCTCAGAATCAGCAAAAACGAGGCCAGGAACATCAGGGCAATGCGCCACTCAATCAATAGAATGATGGCGAAAATACCTATCACCCGCACCAATTTGGGGATCAGTTGGCCCGCTACTTCGGGGTAGGTCCAGGTGTGGTTGGCGATGCCCCGCGCTACCCGTCCGGCAATGCGTCCAGGGTTATTTTCGTCGTAGAACTCCAGGGGCAGGGTGAGGAGTTTTTCCATCACTTTGCTGCCCTGATCCCGGCGCGATCGCAGCGGAATATCCCAGTGGAACCAGACCCCAATCCACGGCTGAATGGGGGCACGTACCACCGTTACCAGAAACACCACCCCCAGCAATACCCCCAGGGACAGGCTGCGGTCCACGGGCAGCCCAGTAATTGTGGCAACGCCCTGGATCAGCCCCTGGCTCAGGGGATCAACCGCCCCCCCTGACAGAATGTTAAGGATTTGGCCGATGGCATAGGGCACCACCAGATCAATGATTTCAAACAGGCTGCTGGCGGCGATGCTGGTGATGGCGATCGCCCAATAGCTGCGAAAATAGCAGAGAATATCTCTAAAGCTGGCCATAAGGTCATCTTGTAGATAGAGGTAGATGGAGACAAAATGGGTTCAAACCCATTCGACTACAAAGTGTAGCACGGCATAATACAAGGTGATGACAAAAAAAGAGACGCGATCGCGTCCCCAAAATAGCTTGTAGGAAAATTCGTGCTTCAAAATGGGTAGGCCGCTTGCAATGCCCACACGATGAGGAAGGCAATGCTACCTAAAATCAGGACTGCCGACAGCGCCACCGCCACAAAACTATCCGCACCCTCAAATTCCATAATGCCGCGATTCTGATCCGTCATGGAGCATAGTCCTCCAGCTTATTCTGAAGAGTTTCAGGGTCAAACACGCCTATTCTAGGCAAGGGTTCTCCCGCTTCGGTAAATCCTTCTGGAAGTATTTAGATTTCCCAGTGCCAATTTTCAGCGCCGATGGTTCCCAGGCTTAAATGACGATAGCTGGGATAAGACAGGTTCCCACCCCTGTCCCACTGGGGTAATGACGGCACGCCGGGAGTCGGCGGCAGCATCCGGCGGCGGCAGGTGGAGGGCAATCTGCAAGTAAGCACCAGGATAGCCCCGGAAGTCGCCTCCCAGGCGATTGGCCCACTCAATAACCACCAGCCCTGGAGGCACTTCCTGCCCTTCCCAGTAAATTTCTGGAACCAGGCCCGCCATATCTTTGGGAGACAGCCGATACAGATCAAAGTGATAGAGGGGAATGCGTCCGTCCAGGTACTCGCAGACGAGGGTGAAGGTGGGGCTAACAATGGGGTCAGCAATGCCTAGGCCGACGCCCATGCCCTGTACCAGGGTGGTTTTGCCGCTACCTAACTGGCCCTCCAGCAACAATACGCTGCCCGCTGGGAGCGATCGCCCCAAAATTTCCCCCAACTGGTGAGTGGCGGCAGCATCGGGTAGAACAACATCAAAATCCCCTCCTTCCCAATGGGAAGAAAGGGACTGGAATTCGGTCATGGAGGCTATCCCGACAGCTTAGTCTTCGTAAATGCGGCACTCGTCGGCATCGGGGTTGTCGTCGCAGTACTGCTGGAACGAATTCTTCTGGGGCTTGCTCCGCTGATGAGCTGCTTCAGCCTGAAGCTCTTCAACTGCGTCCCAGGCAGCGGCGCATTCTTCGGAAGATGCACCTTCCAGGTCGCAGACGTTACGGGCCTGTTCCCGCTCTTTTTCAATTTGTTCGTCAATGTTGTTCATAGCACCTAGTGACCAAACAAGATACTTCTCTAAGATTCTCCACTCCAGCATACATCAGGAATTTCCTCCTCCAATTCCCCCAGTGAGGGGAATTTTGCGGCCCCGGCTCCAATGCTTCAAAGGCTGCCAAGCGGCTGCAACGGTGCGCTCATGGGATGCAGATGGTTGTTGAAGGATGGGCGATCGCCCCCATTCTCCCCATCTGACGCCCTGGAAAGGGCATTTGGGACTATATATTTTCTTAAGCCCACCGTTTTGACTACTCCCCCACCTGAAGGAGGGGGATTCTCATTTCCTTGGGAAGCCATTGCTTTTACCCTCCATGAGCTTGGACGATGTACCCCACCGCCACACAACCACGCATCATCACCACCTGAGCC